>JBAUYV010000001.1:0-14476 GCA_049584975.1 Xanthobacteraceae bacterium
TCCAATCCTTGCCTAGCCTTGCCAATCCTTGGTTTCGGAATCTGAGGCAAAATCGGCGACATTTTTATTAATGCGGTCATTGACGATCTTGGATGTCTCCGGAACCCGTTGGCCTGAAGATTTTGGCCTTCGGCTCGGCTCCTGGCAGAACCTCGGAACTCGTGATCATGGCCGCGCGCCCCATTGGCGGCGACAATAGCTGAATCAGACAGGGCCTAGAATCGACGGGCGCGCGAACCAATGTCGCATTCTGGATCAGGACTTTTGAGCATATTTCCGCGAAAGTCGGCCGGTTCGGGCAGTGAATCGACGTTTCTGCCCTGCACACGTCGAGGAACCTGATATTGTCTCAGAGCTGCCGTGGTTGCATTGGCACCCATTGTCGTGAATACCCATATGTGCAGCTTGGGCACCTTGGCCATTGCGCCAATCAACCGCTCCGATCGAAAAGGAGACCACGTGCAGGTTCTCGTCCGCGACAACAACGTCGACCAGGCCCTCAGGGTGCTGAAGAAGAAGATGCAGCGCGAAGGCGTCTTCCGCGAGATGAAGCTCCGAAAGCACTACGAAAAGCCCTCCGAGAGGAAAACCCGGGAGAAGGCGGAAGCCATCCGACGCGCCCGCAAGCTCGCACGCAAAAAGCTGCAGCGCGAGGGTCTACTACCGATGAAGCCCCGGGTGACGCCAGGGACCGCCGGAAGGGGCGGATTCGCTCGCGCGCCTCGTTTCTGATTTAGAATACCCGTACACCACACCCGCCATTAACTCTCGGCCGGGCTCGGTGTCGGCGGTGGAGATTCATGGCTGCCAAGATCAAGATGATGCCGAAGCGGGAGGCGCCCGACAGTGAGGGTCGCGAGACCCCGCTGCTCGATCTTTCCGACGCGGCCGTCAAGGAGCTGATCCGCCGCGCCAAGAAGCGCGGCTATGTCACCCATGACCAGGTCAACGCGTTGCTGGCTTCGGAAGAGGTCAATTCGGAGCAGATCGAGAACATTCTGGCGAAGTTCAGCGAGATGGGCATCAACGTGATCGAGACCACAGAGGCCCGGATCGAGGAAGATGCGGCGGGCCGTGAAGAGACGGAGGCCTCTGAGGAGACGGAGGAGCAGGACGAAGCCGGGGGCGAGAACGAGTTAGTTGAAGTCCAGCAACCGCCGGTTCCGGCCAAATCAGCGACCAGAGTATCCGGCGAGCGATCTGACGACCCTGTGCGCAGATACCTCGGGGAAATGACCTCGATAGAACTCCTTTCGCGTGAGGGCGAGATCGCCGTGGCCAAGCGCATTGAGGCCGGGCGCGAGGCCATGATCGCGGGGCTCTGCGAGAGTCCACTCACCTTTCAGTCCATTATCATTTGGCGCGACGAACTCAACGACGGCAAGGTTTTGCTGCGCGACATCATCGACCTCGATGCGACTTTTGGCGGCCCTGACGCCAAGCCGCTACCGGCGCCTGCGATCGGTCCTGACGGCCAGATGATTTCGAGTATTCCGGTCACAACCCAACCTGAGCAGTCGCCGCCGATACCAGTGCGCGAAACTGCGCCCGCGATTGCCGTTGAGGGCGGCGGCGAAAACGCCGACGACACGGAGACGGAAGCCCGAGGCACGGTCGGCGAGAGCAACCTCGACGATGACGACGACGATAACAAGGAAAGTTGGTTCCCAGTCGCGGCGATCGAGGCGGAACTCAAGCCCAAGGTCATCGAGTCCTTCGACATTATTGCTGACACCTACAAGCGGCTGCGCCGCCTACAGGACCAGGACATCCAGTTCCAGCTCAGAAGGCTGTCGCTGTCTCCCTCTCAGCAGCGCAAGTATAAAAAGCTGAAGAACGAGATCATTGCCGAGGTGAAGTCGCTTCGGCTGAACCGGGCGCGCATCGACGCGCTGATCGAGCAGCTCTACGACATCAACAAGCGGCTCGTGGGGCACGAAGGACGCCTGATGCGGCTTGCCGAGAGCCATGGTGTGGCGCGCGAGGATTTTCTCAGAAACTATCTGGGTTCGGAGCTCGACCCCCTTTGGCTCAATCGCGTGTCGAAACTCTCCGCCAAGGGTTGGAAGAACTTCGTCGCACGCGACAAGGACAGCATCAAGGAGCTGCGCACGCAGATCCACACGCTGGCGAGCGAGACCGGCCTTGAGATCGGCGAATTCCGCAAGATCGTGCAAACGGTACAAAATGGCGAACGCGAGGCGCACCAAGCCAAAAAGGAAATGGTGGAAGCGAACCTGCGCCTCGTCATCTCGATCGCCAAGAAATACGTCAATCGCGGCCTTCAGTTCCTCGACTTGATTCAGGAAGGCAACATCGGCCTGCTGAGGGCGGTCGATAAGTTCGAGTACCGGCGCGGCTACAAATTCTCAACCTACGCCGTCTGGTGGATTCGGCAGGCTGTCAGCCGCTCGCTCTACGATCAGTCACGCACCATCCGCGTGCCCGTTCATATGGTCGAGGTTATCAGCAAGATCGCGCGCACCCGGCGTTTGATGTTGAACGAGATCGGTCGCGAGCCGACGCCCGAGGAATTGGCAAAAAAGCTCGGCCTGCCGCTCGAAAAAGTGCGCAAGACTTTGAAGATCGCCAAGGAACCGCTGTCGCTCGAGACACCCATCGGCGAAGACGGAGACTCCAACCTGGGCGACTTAATCGAGGACCAGAACGCCATTCTGCCGATCGATGCAACGATTCAGTCCAATCTGCGCGAGACCACGACGCGCGTGTTGGCGTCACTGACGCCACGCGAGGAGCGGATCGTACGCATGCGCTTTGGCCTCGGCATGAACAGCGACCACACACTGGAGGAAGTCGGCCAACAGTTTTCGGTGACGCGCGAGCGCATCCGGCAGATAGAGGCCAAGGCGCTCCGAAAGCTCAAGCATCCAAGCCGATCAAGGGTGCTGCGAGCCTTCCTCGATGATTAGTTTGGCGAAGAGGCAGTCCTTGTGTGCCGCGATGTCAGCTAGCGGACTTGATCTGTATCTCAGCGTAGGCGGCTAGCGAACGATGGCAATCTTCAAATGTCCTTATTGTCGGACCGAGTACGATATGACGACAGCTCGCATATCGTCCCCGCAGCGGAGCTCGGCCAAGTGCCAAGTCTGTCAGCAAACGATGTATAGCTGGAATTCCCGAAACGTGCCGGCCTTCATGCTCAAGAATGCCCCGAACGCTGAGACGTCCGACATCCAGTCGTAAGTTTGATTCGGGATGGAAGAACCGCCGGCGCGGTCGTTACCAGGGGAATTCGGTCAAGAGCTGCTTGAGAGCCTCATTTCCCGCCCGGTGAGCCGCCGTCATGGTCTCATAATAGACCGATGAACACTCTATCGGGCTTTTCCGGCCAGCCCGATATATCTCCCATCTCCATGGCTTTGGCAGCGGCGCACGGTTCTTAACAACGACCGAAAAATCGGTTTGATCGAAAAGAATGCTCATAGAAGCCAATATGCGCCCGGAAGCACCTGAATGCCAGCAGTAAACCGGGCCCTCTCTCATCCAAAGCTGTCGTGATGAGTGGAATACCACGGGTTATGGCTTGGTCGGCAGATGCCGCCGCCAGGCAGATTGATCGTGGTCCTTGTCGTGCTCGGGCGCGACCTATACTGTGCGCCGTCAACATTGGAGACGGAAATGGCTACAGGTACCGTGAAATGGTTCAATGCGACCAAGGGGTACGGTTTCATTCAACCTTCGGGCGGCGGCGGCAGGGACGTGTTTGTCCACATTTCGGCCGTCGAGCGGGCTGGCCTCAGCTCCCTTAATGAAGGGCAAAAAGTCGAGTACGAGATCGAGAGCAATCGCGGGAAAGAGTCCGCGGTCAACCTCAAGGTCACGTGACCGTTTTGCCGACGCGAGCCGCTGAACTCACCGGTTCAGCATGTCAAGCCTGTGGTGCGTGTTGCTCATTCTCGCCGGAGTGGCCGCGTTTCTCTCTGGAAAGCGACGCCGATCTCGCTCGAATCCCCCACGAATATATCGATGGCGATCAGGGACGCATGCGATGCAGCGGTAATCGCTGTGCGGCCCTTGTGGGGGACGTAGGCATTTCGACGGCTTGCGCGGTCTACGCCGTGAGACCTGATGTTTGTAGAGCCTGTTTACCGGGAGATGATTCGTGCCAAAAGGCACGACGGCGCTTCAATCTCTCGGTACTTTCCGACTCCGATACGGCATCCGTTTTCCGCGCCTTACCCTAGCATAGCCAGGCGATCAGCCGCAGGGCTCCTCAAGCGTGGCCGTGCGGCCCTCAATCTTTTTTGGTCATCCGGAAAAGCTGAAAGCCGCGCTCGCCGATCGCCGTCTCGATCACTGCGCGCGACAGTTTGTATGGAGGATCCCTGTCCGGCGCGACGGCCCCGACCGCCCGCCAGGGCTTGAACCGGCCTGGCAATTGGAGGCCGGCGAGATCGCCGCAAAACGCGCCGAGATCAGGGCTTGCGTCGGATTTGAAGATGAAGATACGCATCGCTCCGCCTGCATTTACCGTAAGGTGTTTCGATATTGTGACCCAGATCGCCCACCATTGGGTATCATCGCCGGCGGAACTGGTTGCGCTGCGGCGGACGGCTGGTCGCGGCGGCGCGTTCGTCCTTGTGGCGAAAGATCAATCGCCCTTTCTCTAAATCATAAGGCGATACTTCGACGGTCACTCGATCCCCGGCAAGGGTTTTGATTCGGTTCTTTTTCATCCTTCCGGCGGTGTAGGCGACGAGGCGATGTCCGTTATCAAGCTCAATGCGATAACGGGCGTCGGGCAGTATCTCGGTTACGAGACCCTCGAATTGCAGGAGTTCTTCCTTCGACACATCATGTTCCTTTGATCGCCGGCTCAACGCTGCGTCGTTGAGCCCGGTCGCGCCCCGATCGATCTTTGGCCCGCATGAAGGCTGCAGAAGCGATACTCGGCGCCGTTCCGTTTGGTTGATTGTAGCGACTTTGCTTACGCGCCGGACCGCCGCGGTGCCCGTTCCGCTGTTTGCCGGTGCCGGGCAATTGGGCCGAGGCGTGCTTTGCGGGCGCACGGTCCGCTTGCGATCGATCGGCTCGCCTGTCGCTCATTGGGATAGTGATGCGAATAAGCTTTTCGATATCGCGCAGGAAGGCCACCTCCTCGCCGTCGCACAGCGAGATCGCTATGCCCTCCGCGCCCGCGCGGGCGGTGCGGCCGATACGATGCACGTAGGTCTCCGGCACGTTCGGCAGATCGAAATTCACGACGTGGCTGACGCCATCAACATCGATGCCGCGCGCCGCAATATCCGTGGCAACCAGTACGCTGACTTTGCCTTTACGAAAAGCCGCGAGCACACGTTCACGCTGGTTTTGCGATTTGTTGCCGTGAATCGCGTCAGCGCCAATACCGGCTTGGACCAAGCCGCGCACGACCTTATCGGCGCCGCGCTTGGTCCTTGTGAAGATCAGTGCGCGCTCGATCGTTTCCCGCCGCAACACGTCGACCAGGATTGCCGGCTTCGCGGAGCGATCGACGCGAATAACGCGCTGCTCGACGCGTTCGACCGTCGAGGCAGCGGGGGTTACTGCGACCTTGACCGGGTCGCGCAACATGTGCGCGGCGAGATCGGCGATGTCGCGTGGCATGGTCGCAGAGAACATCAGCGTCTGCCGCTTGATCGGAAGCTTAGCGACAATCTTGCGGATGTCATGGATAAAGCCCATGTCGAGCATCCGGTCGGCCTCGTCGAGAACGAGGCATTCGACCTCGCTCAATCGGAGCGCATTGCTTTTGACAAGATCCAGCAACCGGCCCGGCGTGGCGACAAGAACATCCACGCCATTGAGGAGCGCGCGAACCTGCGCACCCATCGACACGCCGCCGATCGCCAGTGCGGCTCTGACACGCAGGTGGCGGCCGTAGGTGCGGAAGCTGTCGAGGATTTGGCCGGACAACTCGCGCGTTGGGCTGAGCACAAGCACCCGGCAGCTCTTGCGAACCGACGGCAGCGGATTGGCGGCGAGATGATGCAAAATCGGCAGTGCGAAGGCGGCGGTTTTGCCAGTCCCAGTTTGAGCAATTCCGATTACGTCGCGGCCCGACATGACGGTCGGAATCGTTTGCTCTTGGATCGGGGTCGGGGCGAGGTATTTTTCCTCCACGAGTGCGCGTGTGATCGCGTCGTTAAGTGTGAAGTCATGAAAGGTGGTCAATGAAAGAATCTTTCTGATGTACGCGCTTGTACGGCCGCTGCGCGATGCGCGGTGGCCTGTACTGCGGGTGAACAAGACACCCCGCGCGATCTGGGCTGTCGATGTAATGAAGGTGCGAGCCAGAAGCCGTTCGACGGGGTCCCGTACACGCGGCTCGCCGCTGGCCGATTAGGCCGCAGAGACTAAATATGGGCCATCAATGTGTTCGTTTCAAGGCGCCGCGATGATCAGCCGCCGGCGCTCTCCTTGTCGGCAGCCTCTTTGGCCAATCGAAGCGCCTTTAATCGCTCGGTCTTTTCGCGAACTACGCGGCTGTTGGCCTGATATTCCATCATTGCCTTTGCGCCCTCTTTGGCGCGCGCTTCTTTCTTGAAATTTGCTTCGGCGCGGGCTCGCGCATCATCTGATTTCGTTGTCAATCTCGTCTCCTCGTTCGGCGCGTCAGGATTGAGTAACGCAGTATTCGATTCTGACTGCGGCTGGCGGTAATGTTTCATATATATGCTTATGGTGAAGAAATTAAACCAGGGCGGGACGTGGCAATCAAAGTCGTGAGGGCGCATAGTGGAATTATGGATACTATGTTTCGCTATGCCCTTTGGATGCTCCTTATCGCCATCGCCACTGGTATCACGGTTGCCGTTTTGGTGTGGTGACGTGGGACCACGACGAAGCGAAGAAAATGACGACAATCCAATACAAGGGATATCGAATTGAGGTCTCTCCAGTAGGAAGGGGCTGGAGAGCATCGATCTATGCGCCAAGCTCGAACTCACCATGGCCAAGCAGCCCCACCAATCTTGAGAAAAGCAGCGAGGAGGAGATTGTTGCGGAGGCCAAACGGATTATCGATGAGCGCCTCGGTCCGCGATTGATGTAGTGTGCGGCCTCAGCAGACAGTCGAAAATCGCTCTTTAGCCGTCCCGACGGCGCAGAGGATAATCAGCTCTCTCGTATAGGCGATGGATTTCGTCGCTATCAAAGCGTTCGTCTCCGACCTGCAGCCAGGCGCCGAGCGTACGGACCGCCGGGAAATCTTCGACCGCAAAGCGGATGGCCTCTGCGGCGGTGGCAAAGCGACGATAGCCGAGCCGCTGCCGCGAACTGCTCTTGCGCTTCCCCGTGAACAGTTCGGCCGGTAAGGAGTAGTCGAATGGCTTCATTTCGCCTTCCCGGCGCGGAACGCGCAAGGATCTTGCCGATCACGCAACGCGATTCAGCTGGCTTTCCTTGACGACCCGTTCGTGCGGTTCCCTGGCGCTCTTAATCCGGTACTGATAGTCATCGCCTTCGGGGGGTAAAAGCTGCGTGATCGTATAGATGCCGTTGGAGCCGCCGCGGCCGAAGGGTCCGGACGTAAAACTTACCGATTGGCCGACTTTGAATTTGTGGTCCTGCACAGAACCCTCCATAATGGCCAAAGCCTTGCGCACCGCTTTTGCAGCGGAGACGTGGCCCCTTTAATTTTAGGCTTCATAAACAATATTACCACGGAATTGCCTTGTGGGGAGCATTAAATAGGTTCTATGCGTGATCAATTGCGCTGGAGCGCTGGGCGCCATCTCCGGCGGAGGACCGAATCTCCCGTTACGCTGATATCAGGACCTATTGGCAGCCCGGATCGTTGACTTGATGACAGAACAGAGCGAACTCGTCGCTCGGCCCTTTGCCGGCCTTGCGCAGCGTTGGACACGGACTCTGGCGCGCTATCGTAATCCCCACCACGGCCGCAGCATCTTTGAGATTTCAGTCACCGTAGTGCCGTTTGCTGTGCTTTGGGCGGCGGCTTGGGCGGCGGTTCATTTCGGCTATTGGGAGTTTTCGTTTTTGTTGGCAATACCGGCTGCCGCCTTTCTCGTGCGATTGTTCATGATCCAGCACGATTGCGGGCATGGTTCTTTCTTCCGCTATCGCTCGGCGAACGATTGGACGGGCCGATTCCTCAGCGTGCTCACACTGACTCCTTATGACGACTGGCGGCGCGCGCATGCAGCCCACCATGCAAACGCCGGTCATCTGGACCGACGCGGAGTTGGCGACATTGACACGCTCACCGTACGTGAGTTTCAGGCGCTCGGCTTCTGGGGGCGGCTTCGCTATCGCCTGTATCGGCACCCGCTGGTCATGTTTGGTCTCGGCCCTGCCTACCTGTTTGTCGTGCGGCAACGGCTGCCATTTCGTTCGAGCCGCGGCGATCGATTGACCTGGATCAGCCCAATGGCGACCAATTTATCGATTGCGGTCGCGGCCATACCTTTGGTTTGGTTCATCGGCATTGGTCCATTCCTTCTCGTACACGTCCCGATAGTGCTTCTTGCCGGCTCGGTGGGGGTCTGGCTGTTCTACGTTCAGCATCAGTTCGAAGAGACATTCTGGGCGCGCGAGCGCGAATGGGATTTCCATGAAGCGTCACTGCATGGAAGCTCGCATTACGACCTGCCGGCAATTCTGCGCTGGTTCACCGCGAACATCGGCGTGCATCATGTCCACCATTTGTGCAGCCGCATACCCTATTATCGGCTGCCGCAAACGCTTCGAGATCACCCCGATCTGCGGCGCGTCAGCCGGCTGACCCTGTTTCAAAGCTTTCGCTGCGTACATCTTGCGTTGTGGGACGAGACTCGCAGACGGCTCGTCTCGTTCCGTGACATCCGGGCGCGGGCCTAGCGGCCACGCCCCAAAACCGATGGATCACGGCGCTTGTCGCGATTGTGCGCGACACATATTATGCGCGGTCATCGCAGGAGACGAAAATGGCTACAGGTACCGTGAAATGGTTCAATCCGACAAAGGGGTACGGTTTCATTCAACCGTCGGGCGGCAGTGGCGGCAAGGACGTATTCGTCCACATTTCAGCCGTTGAGCGGGCGGGCCTTAGCTCCCTCAATGAGGGGCAGAGCGTCGAGTACGAGATCGAGAGCAATCGGGGCAAAGAGTCCGCGGTCAATCTAAAGCTCAGATGACCCCTGCGCCTTGCCCGTGACCGTGGTGCCCGCTATATCCTGCGGCACAGCGCCGCTCGGCAACGGGGGCGCTGCCAATGCCAAGGCAATGCCACGGCTTCCGACCCAAAACTCCTAACCCAGAGAACTTCTTTGGTTAGGGCGCATAGCTCAGTTGGTAGAGCAGCTGACTCTTAATCAGCGGGTCCAAGGTTCGAGTCCTTGTGCGCCCACCAATAAAATCAAGGCTTCCGGGTTTGGGTCCTCGCGAAGGTGGACTTGGCACCATCAGTTGAGCGTAATGTCGGTCGCCTTGAGGATATCGCGCCATTTGACGACTTCATTGCGCATCTTGTTGACGAGCTGGTTGCATTATTTCTGTCAAGTCGAACCCTATCTCGGTCAGGCGCTTACGCATGCGATATCGACTTGTCTGCCGAGCACGGCATTGACCACTTCGGCTCCGCGCCGGTACGGAACATGCGTCGGTTCGATTCCGGGTATTTGTTTGAATACGTAAGCGGCCGACGTCAAGGCGCAGGCGGCGGCGCTTGCAAGGACCGCATTATGACAGTTCGACGCGATTCAGATGATTATTTTGACGCGGCTCCGACGGTAGTTGCGATCGCGGTGCGGGCAGTTCTTGCACGGCGTCCACCTTACGTTCGAGCTGATGAGATAAAGAAGGACGCAGTTTTCACAACGAACATCAAACCGCATCGGTGGCTCCTCGGCACAGACATGACCATTCAGTTGCAGCCCTCATCCGGCGGCACACAGGTTAAGGTCGATACGACATCACAGCCGTATATTGTTGGTGACGTTTTCGACGCCTACGCCCTATACATACGAGATTTCTTGCGAGATTTGCGCGGTGAGCTATCGAACTTGAGAGCGTGAGATGCGTGTGGCCCAAACACTGCGCTTCCTGCGCTTCCGTCCTGGCCTTCCGCAAAAAAATCAGCGAGGGCCGACGGGCGGGATTTGATTGCGAGCGTTGCCGTGCCGTTGTCTCTGACGCGAACTCGGATTGACGCCTTGGCGTTCACTTCCAGATAGGCCTGACGAATGCCAAACTCAGTGGCGACCAACCCTCTCCACTCGTCACCGCGAATAAAGAAATCAGGGGATTGACGGCGAAGCAGCGAACCGTCGGAATGCGAACAACAATCTAGCTTGCCAGACGCAATTCCCGGCGCTGCAACAGCGGCATCACCTCGGCGTGGAAGATCTTGAGGCCCTTGATGTAGTCGGGGAAGAGGAGCTGGATGCTGTCGAGACCGCCATCGACGACCAGCTCCTCGATGATCGCCGCCAAAGTGGCGGGGCTCCCCGGGATCATGCGGCCGGCGAAGGATACGTCACGCTCCATTTTGAGGATCCGGTTCTTGGAGGATTCGCGGTCACCTTTGCTGTAGTAGTTCGCCAAGGTCGCCAGCGCTTCCTTGTCGGCTCCATCTTGGATGTACTTCCACTGCTTCTGCGCGCCCGCGTCGGTCTCGTCGAGGATCGGCATCAGCGTCGTTGCGGTCTTGACCGAGCGGCCGGCTTCGGCGGCGATGTCCTTCATCCGCCGGCTCAGCTGCCTGGTGTGCTCTACCGTGATCCCGTTGATGAAGCTGTGATTGGCTTCCTGCGCCGTGAAGCGGAATCCCTCGTCCGAGGTCCCGGCACAGATGAGGAAGGGATGCGGTTTTTGCAGCGGCTTCGGCGAGGAGCGGCAATCCTTGAGGTGGAACCATTCGCCGTCGAACGTCACCGATTCCTCGGTCCACAGGCGCTTCACCACGTGCAGCCACTCTTTGGCGTAGCGATAGCGGATCTTGCTGTAATCCGGCGGCAGAATGCCCATCTGGGTGTATTCGTCGAGGAACGACCCGGTCACGAGATTGATGCCGAAACGCCCGCCGCTGAGATCGTCGATGGTGGCCGCCATCTTGGCGGCGACCGCGGGCGGGAACAGCACCGGCTGCATCGTCGCGATGATGCCGATGCGCGAGGTCACGGCGGCGAGGCCTGTCATGAGCGAGATAGATTCGAGCGTTGTGTCCCAGAACCCCGTGGCGCCGCCGAAGCCGCGCCATTTGGACATCGAGAACACGTAGTCGAAGCCGAGATTCTCGGCCAGCACCGAGATTTGCTTGTTCATCTCGAAGCTCGGCGCGTATTGTGGCGCCGTCGTCGACATGAGGAACCCATTATTGCCGATCGGAAGAAAGACGCCCAATTCGAGCTTGCTCATCTTGGTCATTGCAGAACTCCTGTTCGTGTCGGCTCGATGAACCGAGAGCTTGGCCGTACTGGCGAGCGCGCGCATGCGCGCTTGATCGACGACCTTTCCGTTGCTGAGGACGTACCTTGGCGGGGCATGATAGCGCAGCGCCTCGATGACGTCGGGCTGCTCCAAAACAACGAGGTTCGCTGGTGCACCCTCGGCTAGTCCGAAGTGAGCGAGCTTGATCGCGGCGGCCCCGTTGATTGTGATCATGTCGTAGATTTTTTCTACCTCCTGCCGCGTCATCATCCACAATAGGTGGGAAGCGAGGAACGCCACCTCCAGCATATTGTTACGGCCGAACGGATAGTAGGCGTCGGAAATATCATCCTGGCCAAGGCAAACCGACACGCCTTCCGCGAGCAACTCCTTGACGCGCGCGTGGGCCGGTATGCGGATCGGTCACTACTGACACACGAGCCGTTTTGAGGATGCGAGCGAGCCGCCGGACGTACGGCATCGGATAAAGACTCATCGCTCGGCAATGATGCGCCAAAGCACGACCGTGCCAACCACGGCGAATGGCCTCAGTCGCCATCATTTCCAACGTGCGCAATCCTGGATCGCCGGCATCGTCGAGCAGCATGGAGACATCCTTGTCGAACTCCTGCGCAAGATCGAAGCAGCGCTGCACATGAAGCATCGCATCGCCGTCGCTGAATTCGATCCAAGGAATGCCGCCGACCACGTCGGCGCCAAGCGCCATCGCCTGGTGCATGAGATCGCTTGCCCCCGGCTCGCGCACGATGCCGTCCTGAGCAAAGGCCACAACTTGAATGTCAACGATGCCGCGGAACTCCTGGCGAACGCGAACGAGCGCCTTGACCGCCTCAAGGCGCGCCTTGCTGTCAACATCGGCGAAGGCGCGAATGTGCAGATTGCCGTAGAGAGCCGCCATCGCCACGGGCGCGGCGGGCATTCGCCGCGATCCAGGCTTCGGCGTATTTCTCCTTGATCTTGCTGGCGAGCTCGATGCCGGCCATGGCGCGCTGCATGCCGTCGGCCTGATAGGCCTTGAGCGCTTCCTCTTCCATCATCGGCAGGGTCCACACCTTGCACAGATGCAGATGCGGATTGACGTAAGATTCGGTGACAAGATTGCCGGCAGCGTCGATCTCGACCGCTGCCGTTCCATCAAGCCTTTCGCCAATGGCGGCGATGCGGCCGTCGCAGATGCCGATCGCCGTCAAGGCATCACCACGGCCACGGAGCCGCGCGCGCCGGATCGCAATGTCGAATGCGTGGGCCATGTCTTGGTGCTGCCAAACGTAAGTTTCCGGCGGCTAAAAGTCCAACACGGTTTTCAAATCAACGGGTTAAGCCTTGCTGCCGTTTTCACCAGACCGTACAAAAATTAGGCTTTCGGGCTGCTCTCCTTGGGATCATGCTGGCGGTCAAGCTGGCGCTGCCAGTTGTTCAAGACGAGCAGAATAAGGAGCACCCATGCCTAGCGCGCTTGAAGCGGCGAGGGTCTCGGCCGCGTCACTGCCGATAATCGACGTTTCCGGATTGTCGAGCAACAAATTGCTCGAGCGGCAGGCTGTGGGCGCGCGACTGCGCGCGGCCTGCCTCGACAAGGGATTCTTTTATATCAAAAAACACGGCGTTTCGGAGTCGCTCGTGAACGATGTATTCAAGGAAGCGGCAGCCTTCTTCTCTCTCCCCACCGGGCAGAAAGCCGAAGTCGACAAGGCCAAATCGAAGGCCAATCGCGGCTACGAGCCGCTGCAGGGGCAGACGCTCGAAGCGGGCGCGCCTCCCGATTTGAAAGAAGGCTATTACATCGGTCCTGAGCACGGCCCCGATCATCCGCGCGTACTTGCTGGGATGTTCAATCACGGCGCTAACCAGTGGCCGGCGCAACGGCCGAACTTCCGGCCGGTGATGGAGGCCTACCTTGAGGTAATGCTGGAACTCTCTGCGCGGATGATGCGCGGCATCGCGCTATCACTCGAAGTGCCAGAGGACTACTTCTCTCACTATTGCAGCGACGTGATGGCGACGGTGCGGCTTCTCCATTATCCGCCGCAGCCCGTGCACGCTTTGCCTGGACAGAAAGGCGCCGGCGCCCACACCGATTTTGGCGGCATCACGCTCTTGCGGCAGGACAACGTCGGTGGCCTGCAGGTCTGGGATCAGAGGTCCGACGGCTGGATCCACGCCGACCCGGTGCCGGAGGCATACATAGTCAATCTCGGCGACATGATCGCGCGCTGGACCAACGACCGTTACCACTCGACGGTGCACCGCGTCGTCAACACTTCGGGCAAGGAGCGCTATTCCGTTCCGTTTTTCTATACCGGCAACTACGCCCACAAGGTCGAGTGCATTCCGACCTGCCTGGCACCAGGTGAAAAGCCGAAATATCCGCCGACCACTGTCGAAGCACACATGCGCGAGATGTATCGGCGGACCTACAATGGCTGATCGCCAGCTTGGCAGTCCGGTGCCGGCGTGAATGAGCGCTTCACATTCATTCTTGTCCACGGCGCGTGGCACGGCTCGTGGGCCTGGGACACGATCGTTCCGCGGCTCAAAGCTGCCGGGCACGACGCGATCGCAGTCGACTTGCCGGGCAACGGACGCGATTCAACGCCGCCGCAGCAGGTGACGCTCGAGCTTTACACTGCTCACGTCGCTAAAATTGTCGATGCGGTCGCCGGGCGTGTCATTCTGGTTGGCCACAGTATGGGCGGGATGACGGTCGCCCAGACCTGCGAAGTGCGGCCCGAGCGGGTGGCGCTGGCCATCTATCTGTGCGCCTTCGTTCTACCCGACGGAATGTCGGTGCTCGAATTCTACGGCAAATATCTGCAACCATGGATGCGCGGCGCCCATTCCCGCGTCACCCATGATGCGCAGGGTCTTTGCTCGTCGATCGATCCGGCGTCGGCGGTCGAAGTGTTTTATCATCAGGCGGAGCGATCGGTTGCCGAAGCCGCGGGGCAGCGGCTCACGCCGCAGCCGGAAGGCGCGCGGCGTTCGCACATCCATCTCAGCGCCGAGCGGTTCGGCCGCGTGCCACGCGTCTACATCGAGGCGCGCGACGATCGCAGTGTGCATCTGCCGCTGCAGCGGCAGATGC
>JBAUYV010000002.1:0-2607 GCA_049584975.1 Xanthobacteraceae bacterium
CTGTGAGACGGGTCGCCCCGTGCTCAGGCGGACATGTGGTCTAAGATCGCGGTCTCCCCTGGATTCAGAAAATTCCCCGGCTAATCGATCGAACCGCTGCCCTGATGATTTGGCTCAAAGAATTAACCGGCTTTGGCAATCTCGCTGTTCTGATGCCGCTGGCAACAGTGATGCTGCTATGGCTGCTGCTCGCGCACTCTCACCGAGTTGCGCTCTGGTGGGCATTCGCGGTTGTTTTCTGCGCGGGCCTGACCGCTGTGCTCAAGGTTTTCTTCTACGGTTGTCCGCCGGCTCCCGATCTGCATAGCCCGAGCGGTCATACGAGCTTTAGCACCTTGGTCTACGGGGCGGTTACCTTGGCGACCGCGAGCCAAAGCCGCGGCGTGCCACGCCTTATCGCAATCGGGGTCGGCGCCGGTTTCATCCTAGCCATTGCCGCATCGCGTCTGCTGCTTCACGCGCACAGCGCGCCCGAGGTGGTCCTGGGTTTGGCAGTAGGTATAGTCGCTTTGGCACTATTCGCTCAGCCTTATCGGCGCTGCTATAAGCCGACAATTTGGCTGTCTCCGCTTTTTGTAGCCTGCGGAGGATTATTGCTGGCTTTTCACGGTCGGGAACTCGATACCGAACGCCTGTTCCAGGAGATCGCGGTGTATTATGAGATTCGTTGCGGCTCAGAACACGTGGCCTTTCTTCCGGAATACGGCCGATTTACCTCGCTCCCCATCCTTGGCCAACTGGACGCCCCTAAAAAGCCGCTGGCTTTTGGGGGCGGATCCCGACCTCGGTCCTCCTTCGGGACGGGAGGATAGGCAATGGCGGGGCAACCGGGATTTTTCGACAGCGAGGAGCGGCTGGAGGCCTTGTTGGCGGCGGGCCGCCGGAGCGGCTCGCGCGGGTGATTGATTTCGAAGTGTTTCGGGTGGATCTGCAGGCGACGCTGTCGGACCCGGGGCGGGTGCCCGCCCTATGACGCGGTGCTGATGGCCCAAGGTTCTGGTGCTGCAGACCTTGTGCACTCTGTCGGACGATCAGACGTTAGCATGCGGTGAGGACCGCAGCCCGGGCTATTCGGTCGGTTTGACCTGCGGCGGTTTGGGCCGGCAGCTCTTTCGTCGGCGATGATCTGGTGCAGGCATTCGATGCCGTACCGGGTGAAGGCGGGCACACCATCCTCGCCGCCACCGTAGACCCAAAGGCAGGAGCGACCAGGAAACCGCTCGGGCGTACCTCGAAAGCCGGCTCTGGCCCGAAGGCCCGTTCTGCCCGTTCTGCGGGCTCGGTGAGCGGATCACCGTGCGTAAGGGCGGCTTCTATCGTTGCAACCAGTGCAAGGAGGATTTCACCGTTCGCACCGGGACGATCTTCGAGCGCTCGCACGTTCCGCTGCACAAGTGGATTTATGTGATGTACCTCGTCGTCACGGCCCGCAAGGGTATCTCGTCGATGCAACTCGCCAAGGAGATCGGCGTTACCCAGAAAACGGCGTGGTTCATCCTCGGCCGGCTCCGCGAAGCATGCGGCGACAAGCTCGACAAGCTGCGCGGCATTGTCGAAATCGACGAGACCTATATCGGCGGCAAAGAGGCGAACAAGCACGAGGGCAAGAGGCTCCATGCCGGGCGCGGCACGGTCGGCAAAACGGCGGTCCTCGGCTTGCGGGAACGTGGCGGGCGCACAAAGGCGAAAGTGGTCACCGGAACGGACGCCGGAACGCTCCGCACCGAAATCCAAGCCAGCGTTGAAGCGGGATCGACGCTGTACACGGATGAGCATGGCGGATATCAGGGCTTGGGAGCCTCCGCGTTTGAGCACGAAACCGTCAACCACAGCGCCGGAGAGTTCGTCCGGGATGGCGTTTCGACGAATGGCATCGAAAGCGTTTGGGCGGTCTTGAAGCGCGGCGTCTATGGCACCTATCATCATGTCAGCGCGAAGTACCTCGGCCGGTACGTTGACGAGTTCACGTTCCGCCTGAATGAAGGCGACGTGAAACGGCATACGCTGCGGCGGCTGGAAAGCTTCGTTGATGGCACGGCCTGCCGGCGGCTGACCTACAAGGATTTGATTGGATGAGTACGAGCGTCCCGAAACCACCGGAAATCCTCGACAAGATCGTTGATCTCGTGCTCGCGCATAAGCCAAGGTCGCAATCAAAAGCGGCGAAGAAACGAAAGAAACAGTCGAAGAAGAAAGCACCCCCATCTTAGCGCCTCTTGCCGCAAAAATGCCGAAGACCTTTAACCGCATAGATCGCAAGAGCAAGAATTGTAAATGCAGCCGCCAGTAGCAACGCGATGAGTACTTTTTTTGCAGCTTTCCTCTCTGGACAATTGAACCGCTCTTGGACGCATGGCGTCCTGTTGGGCGGCTCAATATGCGCCGAGTTCGCGGTCGCAATTGGGATCATCCTAGAATCACCCAGAGAAAAGACGTGCCGAGAATGGATCGGGATGGGTTTGGTTCTCGGTGGCGTCACGATTGGGGCGCTATTCACTATTTCCTTATTCGTTTTTGATGAAGGGATTAGCTTGCTAGCAGCGGACACAATAAAGGCGCTTGCACATGAGCTTGTGGTGACAAACGGCAAGCTATTGACAGCTGAGC
>JBAUYV010000003.1:0-9634 GCA_049584975.1 Xanthobacteraceae bacterium
TGTCAAAGGAAGCGGCCACAGACTACCCATCACCGTGATATTCCGAACTCGGTGACCATCATCCGCGAGCACCACGCGTTCGAAGGCCGGTCGCTCGCGGTGATCAGCAGCATCCGGCGGCGCGGCGTCCTCTTCGTTCTCGCGGTCTTGCCCGATGGCAGCCGGTCGCTCATTCCGGCTAGCTGGACCGATTGGCGTGCAGAACAGGCCGGGCGAACGTCAATAGACGATGACGGTGGCAGCGGCCACGATCTCGGCAGACTTGGCGATTTGCTTCACCTGCGCAAGGTCATCGACGCTCTCTACGGCCGACGCATCGAGTCGGTACCATGTCAGGAGAGCAGTCATGCAATTGAACCTGGCTTTTCTCAACCAGCCAGATCCTTCACCAAACCCCTCTGCCGCGTCGGTGACGGCGTGGAACCAGCTCGACGAATCCTCGCGCATCGCGGCGTTGGAGATTCTGGCGCGTCTGATCGCCCGCATGCTCTCGGCCAGATCGACGAGGGAGACAAGCGATGAATGAGCGCGCCAAGATCACGGCCAGCCATCTCTCCCGCCAGGCCATCATCTACCTGCGCCAGTCCAGCGCCGCCCAGGTCGAGAACAATCGCGAGTCGACCGATCGGCAGTATGCGCTTGCCGGCAAAGCCGGTGAACTTGGCTGGCCCGATGATCGCATCATCGTCATCGATGAGGACCTTGGGCTCTCTGGTTCCGGTTCTGTCGCGCGAGCGGGCTTCGCCCGCCTTACCGCCGAAGTGGCGCTTGCCCGCGTCGGTCTCGTGCTTGGCCTCGAAGTGTCGCGGCTCGCTCGCAACAATGCCGACTGGCATCGCCTCATCGATCTGTGCGGCATCACCGACACGCTGATCGGCGATGCCGACGGCATCTATCACCCGGCCCTGTTCAACGACCGTCTCTTGCTGGGTCTCAAAGGCACCATGAGCGAGGCCGAGCTGCATGTGCTGCGGGCTCGCCTCAACGGCGGCATTCGTAACAAGGCAGCACGCGGCGAGCTCCGCCGCGGTTTGCCGGTTGGCTTCGTCTGGGGTGATGCCGACGGCGAGGTGCGCTTCCACCCGGACGAGGCCGTTGTCACTGCCATCGGCAATGTATTCGCGCGCTTCACCGAGACAGGTTCTGCTCGTCGTGTCTGGCTATGGTTCCGCTCGGAACGGCTCACATTCCCGCTGCAGATGCACGCACACGCCGAGATCCGCTGGGTCGAGGCGAGCTACACCGCCATCCACCATGTTCTGACCAACCCTGTCTATGCCGGTGCCTACGTCTATGGCAAAACGCGCCGGGAGACGACGCTGGATGCGGCGGGCGTGCGCAAGAAACGCATTCGGCATCTACCGCGCTCTGAGTGGCAGGTGCTCATCCCGGAGCATCATGAAGGCTTCATCGACTGGCAGACCTATGAGGCCAACCAGGATCGCATCGCCAAAAACACGCGGCCGCGACCACACAGTGATCCGAGCAAGGCGAGCGGTGCCGTGAGGGAAGGCAGCGCGTTATTGCAAGGCCTCGGCAGCTGCGGTCATTGTGGTCGTCGCCTGCGGACGCACTATCGTGGGCGAAGCTCGGCGCCGGGATATCATTGTGCCGGCGATCGCCTCGTCGATGGGCGCGGGAGCTACTGCCTCAACGTCGGCGGCATCCAGATCGATGAGGCCGTGACGAGGGCGTTCATTGCCGCACTGGAGCCGGCGAAGCTCGCCGCCACTCTAGCGGCGGCCGAGCGCCTTGAGAGCGACCAAGAGGCCACGCTCAAGCAATGGCGCCTCGGTGTCGAGCGCGCGGGTTACGAGGCGAGCCGTGCCGAGCGCCGCTATCGCGCCGTCGATCCCGACAACCGGCTTGTTGCCCGCGGGCTCGAACGCGAGTGGGACGAAAGCCTGAGCGCACTCGAAACCGCAAAGAGCGAGCTGGCGCGCCGCGAGAAGGAACGCCCGCACGTGCTCTCCGAGAACGAGCGCAACCGCCTGCTCACACTCGGAACCGATCTTGCTGCCGTCTGGCACGCGGCAACGACCACGCCGCGTGACAGGAAGGAATTACTGCGGGCATTGCTTGAAGAGGTCAGCATAAAGGTCGAGCGCGACAAGGCCGCAGCCCACCTCACGTTGCGCTGGAAAGGCGGTGCGATCAATGAGATCGATCTGGCGCTGCCACGCTCGCGGCCCGCCACGATACGTACCGACGAGGACACGATCTCGCTTGTCCGCCGACTAGCCGTCCATTATCCCGACACCGTGATCGCAGGCATTCTTAACCGCCAGGGCCGAACAACTGCGCGCGGCCATCGTTTCGAGGGCAATCGCGTCGGCAACCTGCGCCGGCATTGGAATATCCCGTGCTTTGAGGCCGGGCTGCCCTCCACCGAGGGCGAGCTGGCGTCGATCAAGAAGGCCGCGGTCGTCCTCGGCGTCGCTCCTTCAACCTTGCACCGCTGGCTCAATGACGGCGTCATCCCGGGCGAGCAGCTGACGCCCGGCGCGCCCTGGCGTATTCGCTTAACCGACGATCTTATCGCCCGCTTCAGCGAGACTGCTGGCGAGGACTTCGTCACCATGCACGAGGCAACCCGCAAACTTGGTGTCTCACGCCAAACCGTGTTGCAGCGTGTCAAGCGCGGCGAGCTCGAAGTCGTGCACGTCACCAAGGGCAGGAAAAAGGGAATCCGGATCAAGGTGATAACCCGACAATCCGAACTCTTCGAGCAAACCTCATGAACCAGGGGGTATTATGACGCGGCATCCAAGTATCCTTTGACATCAATATCGAGCACCCAGTCGTAGCGCCAGCAGCGCTCACGAGCTCGGCGCACGGCATCGATCGCCGATTTGCCGGGCCTGTACCAATCGCTCGAGGAGAAACGCAATGATCGCGCAGAAACAAAAGTCAGTTGTCGGATTGTTCGATCGCTTGGCGAATCCGGAGCGCACCTCGCGCGATCCTGAAGCCGAGCGTTTGATCGCGGGCGGCACGAGGGAGGCTCCTCATGCTGCCGACACGCCCAATGAGTTGAACACCGATGACGATAGCTATTTCGTAGATGACGACACTTGGATCGAATAAGAAACCAGGAGAACGTCATGCGATTTGGATTGTTTGGGAGCGCTCAATCAGGTTCGGAGAGCTTGGGAGCCGGAGCAGGCCAGGGCTTTCACGATTATATTGACTACAACGTGGAGGCTGAAGCCCTTGGCTACTACAGCACGTTCCTGGTGGAACATCACTTCACGGGCTGGTCCCAGATCTCCGCGACGTTGAACTTGCTCACTTGGCTGGCTGCACGGACGAAGTCGCTGCGGGTCGGCACTGCCGTTCTAGTTCTGCCGTGGCCCAACCCCGTACTCCTGGCTGAGCAAGCGGCAACCCTCGACCTGCTGTCTGGCGGGAGGCTCGATTTCGGGGTCGGCAAAGGCTATCGCCACAATGAATTCCGTGGCTTTTGCATTCCGATCGAGGAGTCGGAACCTCGCTTCGAGGAAACGCTCGATTTGATCACTCGATCGTGGCTGTCACGCGAGCGGTTTTCCTATCATGGGCGCTTCTGGAATTTCAATGACATCATTGTAGAGCCGCCAACGGCTCGGAAACCTCACCCGCCCTTCTGGATGGGGGCGGGCAGTGTTGCGTCTATCCGCAAGGTTGCGGAGCGCGGTTACAACCTTCTGCTTGATCAGTTTGCTGCGCCAGAAGTCTTCGGCGAGCGTCTGGCTTTATTCAAGGCGGAGGTGGAAGCCCGCGGTCGGGTGTTTAATCCAATGGAGGTAGCGTTAGCGCGAGACGTTTACGTTGCGAGAAACAGAGTCGACAAGGAAGCCGCGCTTGGGCAGCCAGTTATTTGTGGGCACCGCGGCTAGAAGCTCGATGCCGAAGACGCGTTCGACGCATTGAAGCGACGTGAATTGACGATTGTTGAGCGGGTCCATAGCCGGCGCGAAGAGCAAGCGCCTTTTTGGTCTTGTCGGAAAACTCGTCGCGATTGCTCATGGGGAACCTGGATTCGTGTTTTGCGCGTTGAGTCACCGCCGGATCGATGAGAATTGATTTTTCTTCATCCGTTCAAGCTCAACATTCACGCGATCGAGCGACAGGCCCGTCACCCCGAAGCGTTCGAACAATGAGGCTACGAGGGGATGAAGTATCTCGCCAAGCTTCGGCGTGATGTCTTTCGCCGCTACGGTGGTCTCAAGCACGGCTTCGTCGCTTCGTGCCGCGCCACCCTCGAACATCAGATCGCTCAGGGGATTGCCCCAGGCGCGAAGCACCCTGCCGCTAAGGCCAGTATAGAGCGCGCGAAATTGAACCTTGATTTTTTCGGGCTCGACGGCGAGCAGTGAGGCAAGACGCCCCGCGTGCAGCAAGCCTTCGCCCATTCGCCAAGTCGGAATCGTGGTGTCGAACACCGTGTGCGGCGGGAAGGTGTCTTGCGTGTCTTCCTGATAACCGCGGATGATGAAGGCCCGCCCGGTAGGCGCGACCCGCCAGAAATCACAATGGGCGGCATCGGCAAAGGGACGGTCGATACCGGCGTCAGCCGGCTTTAGCCAGCACTCGATGACGCCGTCGATTTCGCGGGGGTTCAATTCCGGCTGGCTGGGAAAGAGGAACAGAGGCCAGCTGGTGTGCCGGATGATGGCCTTCTCCAGCAGCTCGGGAAGCTGATGAAGCTCGACATTCTTAAGGTCGCCTTCGAGGGCGTAGTCGATGCGATACCAGCCGTCGGGAAACCGTCCGGGCGATTTTTCCGGCAGCTTGGCGGTAAGTTCGCGCCAGCGCGTGATAGCTTCCTGGACGAACGCGCCTTGAGCGCCTTCCTTGCCTGCCTCCGCCAGCAGACCGACGACGCGAAGAATGTCGAAGGCTTTGGCGAGGCTCAGCGTTTCTTCTCCGCGATCGAACGAGACCATGGTCGGAACGCTGACGCTCGCCAGAGCGGCATGCTCTCGCTGCGTCAGCTTCTCCGCCTTGCGCCGGCGGATTGCTTCGGCAACGAGCGCGCGCCAGTTGAGAGGCGCTATTGCTCCAGGATTCGCAGGCATGCTCGGTTCACGATTTCAGAGTAGCGATGGATAAACCCGTCCGGCGGTTCGGCCGGGGGCGGTTGCAACAGCCCCGCCGCGCGTCGCACGCGATTGCGCAAATCAGTGAAGGTCTGATCGACGGTGTGTTGGGAGAGCCCGACGCTCCGTCCGAACTTGTGCAGAAGGTCGCGCGTGACCTGATCGAGATTCGGCTTCTTGCCGTTGATTGAAAGCGCAACATTCTGATCGAACCCGTCATAAAGCGCCGTGTTGACGATGTCGTAGGCGGGTGACAAGCGCAGGCCGTAGGCCGTCTCTAACAGTGAAAAGTTTTTCAGATGTGCGTCGCAGTTGCCAACGAGGACAAAGACGATGAGCCGGCGGAAGAAACGTGCAAGATCAATCTCGGGACGCGCGGAATGTTGCCGGATGACGGTCGCCACGTCTTCATAGGAGGCGTCATATTTGCCGGAGAAGTCACGCCCCCGCGGCTTATTGAGAATCTGCGCGAAGTCTTCGAGGCGGAGCTTGCTGCCGTCAGGCTTGCGGTCGAAGCGGGTAACGATGAGCGCGGTCTCGTCGAGAACGGCGACGGTGCCGAGCGTGAATTCGTTGATCTCGTCCTTGCCGAGCAGTTCCGCACTCCAGCGCAAGCTCAGATTCTCATTGCGGACGAGAGACTGGACGCGCTCGCGCTCGGAGTTGAACTTCGCGATGTAGGGCGCCAGTCCCGTCGGCCCGGCTGGCGCAAAGCCATTTCCCTGCTTGACGACCAGAAGCTTTCTTTGGATGCCCGAGATGGTGCGGCCGGGGCTTGCGGTGATCTCAGTAATAGCTATGTCGCCACCTTCCTCTCCAGGCAGGTGGCGCACGCCGACCGCGCCGATGCAGTCCGTGCCGTAGCCGAGCAGCAATCCGAAATCATCCTGCTCGGCGATGTGCGCGACACGTGCCTGCTTTTCGCGGAGCCATCCTTCGGGGGCGAGGTGCTGGAAGAACGGATGAACGCCCTGCGCCCATTCATGCTCGCGTTGCAGGACGGGGAGCGAGCACGCGATCTGCGTCTGCCATTTTGGGCCGTAGACAAAGCGGGTCCCGCCGCCAGCGGTCTCTTCGAGAGTACCGGCGGCCTGGTCCTTGAACAGAATTTCGGCCCTCCTCAAGTTCATGCTAAGCTCTAATTGCCTCGTCCGATCTTTTCGTCTTTTCGCGCCGTGTTGTTTAAATATAATTTCTCAAGATACGGATTCAAGATGGCAAAGGAAACTGCAGCTTATCATAGCTAGATTATTGAATCATCGGGGAAATTATATCTTCCTAAATCGTGCAAAAGCAACGGGCTTAGCCGCAAAAGACAACTAGGGCTTCTCTGAAGGCTTCCCCGTTGACTTATGTTCTTATTCTGTTCTCAATACCGGTCCGGACGATGGAGGCCGGGGATGATCTATTATGTAGCAATGCCTTTCGCTCCGGCGGACGACGGGCTGGCTCCCGGACAAGCGGTCGAGTGCCAAAGCGAAGCCGACGCCATCCGGCGGGCGCAGGCGATGTCCCGCGATGAAGCGAACGCGGGCGCCGTCGCCTTCTCGCGGCGTGGCGATCCCAACCTCGGCGAATTCGAGGACGCCGTGATCCTCAAAAGCTTCGGCCAGGTGCCGGATGATTTCGCGGACTCCTAGACGGCATGATCTACCGCAAAGGCGAGCTGTCGCCCGCGATGATCGATCGCGGCTGGCCGCATCAGGTCGCGTTGCCTGCAAGCGCGAGCGAGAACGGCGGCTACAAATGTTTCCGCATCCTTCGGTTCAGCGAAGCAATAGACATTGAACCATTCATGAAGCAATTCGGTGGCGAGAGGTTCGATCCTAATCAACGAGGGAGAGGGAGCAACTGGGCGCGTTGGAAAAAGCCGCCCACGCTTCCTACATAAGCATCATGTGTGGCCGTGTCCGTTTGTCTTCCGACTATTCCGAAATCAAGATCAAACTGAAGTTCGCGCCCAATTCTCCGGCGCCGAACTACGCTCCCGATTGGAATAAACCGCCGACCGAGCCGATGTTGGTAGCCGTCCGCTCGGTGGACGGTGAGCGGGTGCCTAAGATGATGAAGTGGGGCCTCATTCCCCACTGGTCGAAGGATGACAAGCTTCAATATTCGACCTTCAACGCCCGCGCCGAGGATTTCGCGACCAAGCCGTCATTCCGGGATGCGTGGAAGTGGGGTCAGCGCTGCCTAGTCGTCACCGACGGTTTCTACGAGTGGAAAAAGCTCGATCTCAAGGGCAAAGAAAAACAGCCTTATGCAATCGTTATGGCCGATGACCCTCAAATGGTCATGGCCGGCCTCTGGGCGAAATGGAAGTCCCCCGCGGGCGAACAAGTCCTGAGCTGTACCGTCATCACCTGTGCCCCAAACACCGTGATCGGCGAACTGCATAACCGGATGCCCGTGATCCTTCCCGAAGCGGACTGGCCGAAGTGGCTCGGCGAAGAGCCGGCAAGCGAGGATGAACTGCTGGCGCTGCTTAAGCCTTGCCCTGACGACTCGTCCGGTATTGCGGACGTTGCCGACCTTCTTATCCACCGGCCAGATTTTCAGCGCTCAGTCGCCCTCTCTCTTTATCCCTTGGCGGAGCCGCGCGACGAGCGCCGCGCCGAACCGCACCCGCCGTCGGCGCCGGTCGGTACCGGCCGCGCTGAGCTACGGGGTCGTTGTTCGATAGCCGCCGGCTGTTGCGCACAGCGGTACTGGGCCGCCGTTAACCAGCCTTCTCTGGAATCTCCGCGCGCGCGAGAAGCGTGCCGCCGGCCGACTGCGGCGGCACCTGCCGCACCGGCCGCCGCAACAGGAAAAAACAAGGCGGCTGGCTGACCAATCGCCCTTGCTTAGGCTTTGTCTATGAAGAGCCCGCATTCCAAAAGGACGTCTACGCGTCAGCAAATGGATTGTGCAAAGACTCTATAATTTATGCAGTCAACGAAACCGTCGAACTCCGATTTCTGGCGGTCTTTGAGCATGTAGTTGATCCAGCCCGCGTTCGCACCGTCGCGGACAAGAATTCGGCCATAACCCCACTCGACCTTCGCCCAACAGTTGCGGATTAGTTTTTCAAGGGCAACACCGTCGAAGTGCGAGGGCAATTCAATCGCGCAATGAATATGCCATCGACCTGACGTGCCACGGTCCCATGAACGTAAGGCGCGGGCGCGGACCTCGCCTTTTTCAAGTACGGGTAATACACGAAGGCTTTTGCCGTATCGACGAAATGCCGCTCCATATACTGTTCTGTTGAGTAGGTTCATGAAGTGCCGAAAAGCTTGTCTGCACCGATAGTCGTCGATCTTTAGCCAACCGCCGCTGTCCGGCTGACGAGCTTGCTTCAGGGTTAGGGTGACATCGCAAAATGCACCCCAGCTGCTCGTATCGAAGAAGTGTGATTTGGCGGATTCAAAAGGATCAGATCTAACTTCCATCGAATAGTTATCGCGTGCATTACAGAGTACTTCAGGAAGATCGGAGGCGGCATGCGGCACCCTTAACCCATCGCGTCGGAGAATGTAAATATGAAGTTCGCGCCGCTTGACACCTTTCGCGGCTGCGGATGCTGCTTTTGGTGACGCGGCGGTACCCGTCTCGCCGTTCTGGCGACTCTGGATGCGTCCGGTGTCGTCGCGCGGCTTGTCCTCAACGGAGCCGTGCTTCGTTTCGGCGCGTTGATCCACGAGCTTTTGTTGGTCTCGTCCCTAACTCACACGTATCAAAATTTCGAATGCAAACATCCTTGGTCTGCCGCCTTTGTCAGCGTCTTTGATTTTCTCCGCAATTTTACCACCAAGGTGCGCGGAAGCGTTCAAGCGTGCGATGGTGTCCGCAGTGTTCTTGGGCAAATATGGCTCAAGTGGTTCGTGGCACACTGGCGTTAAAGTATTAAGCGCGCTGCGTAGGCTGTTAAATGCCTTTGCCGTTTTCGCCGCTGCTTTACTGACACTCAGCAGTTCCCTGCGGATATCGCTGTAGCGTTTCCGGGACGGCGTATGTCGCTGCTCGACGAGGCACCACAAGATCGCCTTAGCAACGTCCCTGTGAAACTGTGGGGTTGCCCGTTCTAAACGGGCTGCCTTTGCGTACCGCTCAATGTAGGGAGCAACGTAGCGGTAAATGACTTCTTGGCACTGCTCAAGGACAGCAGGAACGGCCTCGGCGAGTTTTTGATTGTCGTTTTCCAGCATGGCGCCTCCGCAGGCGCTCCGCACGGTGGTCGCGGCGGCAGCGCGGTGCGGAAACTGCGCGTTCGGGGATCAGCCTAGCCGCCGCAGGGGCAACAATATCAGGAAGCGCGGAGCGGCGTCACGTTGCCTTGCCGCTCTTGCGCCGGCGCGGTGGTGCAGAAGGTCGCCAGCGGTCGCTTTTGGGGAACAACGGACATGGACGGACCCGAGGTTACGGCCGCCGGTGCAGCGATTGACCCAGGCTGTGTGAGAAGGGCTCTGCATCGGCGCCAGTCTTACCGCGATGTCGGTTTTGCGATCACGGAACGCCTCTCTGCGCGGAATCGACTCTCTGACCGCCCCAGACGCTCCCTGGGCGGCTGC
>JBAUYV010000004.1:0-6484 GCA_049584975.1 Xanthobacteraceae bacterium
GCGCTGTATCGCGCCACGAGATCGTTGGTGACGCCGACGACGATGCCGGCCTTGCCATCGCCGGTGACGCCGACGATGGCAACGACGCCGGAGCCGACTTGCTTTTTGCCCTCATCGGCGAGGCTGCGCAGATCTTTCAACTCGATGCCTTCGACCGCGCGCGCCATGAGTTTCACGTCACCGACAATTCGCACCCCGTCGGCGCCGTCGCTCTTGCCGCCGCCGCCCATCGCGAGCTTCTTCTTCGCGTCGGAGAGCTCGCGTTCAAGGCGCTTGCGTTCATCAAGCAACGCGGTGAGACGGACCGGCACGTCGTCGACCGGCACACGCAGTTCCGATGCCGCCGATTTGGCAAGACGGATGAAATTATTGGCATTATGCCGCGCGGCATTCGCCGTGAGCGCCTCGATGCGGCGCACGCCCGACGCCACGCCGGCGTCGCCTACGACGGAAATGATTCCGATGTCGCCGGTTCGCCTGACATGGGTGCCGCCGCACAGCTCGATCGACCAGCCCAGCGCATTGCCGCCGCCCTCACCCATCGCCACAACGCGGACCTCGTCGCCGTATTTTTCGCCGAACAGGGCGCGCGCGCCGGATTGCCGTGCATCATCGAGCGCCATCACTCGCGTCGTCACCGGCGAGTTCTGCAACACGAATTCGTTGGCGATATCTTCGACGCGCGCGATCTCTTCTGCGGTCATCGGCTTCGGATGCGAAAAATCGAAACGCAGACGGTCGGGCGCCACCAGCGAGCCTTTCTGCGCGACGTGATCGCCCAGCACCTGGCGTAACGCCTCGTGGAGGAGATGCGTCGCGGAGTGATTCCTGCGGATCGCGCTGCGGCGGTGGTGATCGACCTCGAGCGCCAGCGCCGTGCCTGCCTTTAACGCACCCTCCTCGACCGTGCCGACATGGACGAATAAATCGCCAGCATATTTTTGCGTATCGGTGACCTTAAAGCGCACTCCGTCCGCCCGCATCACGCCGGTATCGCCGACCTGGCCGCCGGATTCGCCATAGAACGGCGTTTGGTTGAGCACCACGGCGCCGCTCTCACCTTTGCTGATTGCGGACACTTCCTTGCCATCGCGCACCAAAGCCGCAACGACACCCTCGGCGCTCTCGGTCTCGTAGCCGAGAAATTCGGTGCCGCCGAATTTTTCGCGCAGCCCAAACCAAACCGCCTCGTCGGCCGCCTCGCCGGAGCCGGTCCAGGAAGCGCGCGCCTTCGCGCGCTGCTCCTCCATAGCATCGGTGAAGGAGGCGATGTCGACACCAATACCGCGCGGCCGCAGCGCGTCCTGCGTCAGATCGAGCGGAAAGCCGTAGGTGTCGTATAGGGTGAACGCGGTGACGCCGTCGAACATGTCGCCTCGCTTGAGCGACTTGCTCGCCTCGTCGAGGATCGTGAGTCCGCGCTCCAGCGTGCGACGGAAGCGGGTCTCTTCGAGCTTGAGTGTTTCGGTGATCAGCACTTCGGCGCGGAGCAATTCCGGATAGGCCTGCCCCATCTCGCGCACCAGCGCCGGCACGAGCTTCCACATCAGCGGCTCTTTGGCGCCAAGAAGCTCGGCATGGCGCATGCCGCGGCGCATGATGCGGCGGAGCACGTAGCCGCGCCCTTCGTTGGACGGCAGCACCCCATCGGCGATGAGGAAGGACGTTGCGCGCAGATGATCGGCAATGACCCGCGGGCTCGCCTGAGCCTCTGCGCTCGAAGGTCTGCCGATATGATCGTACACCGCCGCGATCAAGGCGCGAAAGAGATCGATATCATAGTTGCTGTGCACGCCCTGGAGAATCGCGGCAATGCGCTCGAGACCCATACCAGTATCGATGGACGGACGCGGAAGATCGACTCGCGTTTTCTCATCCACCTGCTCAAACTGCATAAACACCAGATTCCAGAATTCCAGATAGCGATCACCGTTCTCGTCCGGCGACCCCGGCGGGCCTCCAACGAGGTCCTCGCCTTGGTCGTAAAAGATTTCCGAACAATAGCCGCAAGGACCGACTGGCCCCATGGCCCATATATTGTCGGTATGGTCGACAATGCGCGACTCAGACAGGTTCGCAATCTTCTTCCACAGCGGACGCGCCACATCATCGTCTGGATGTACGGTGACCCACAGCCTGTCCTTCGCAAGGCCGAACTCTTTGGTCACCAAATTCCAGGCCAGTTCGATGACGCGTTCCTTGAAGTAATCGCCAAACGAAAAATTGCCGAGCATCTCGAAGAATGTGTGGTGACGCGCCGTATAGCCGACATTGTCGAGGTCGTTGTGCTTGCCGCCGGCGCGCACGCATTTCTGTGCCGTGGTGGCCCGCACATAGGGGCGCTTCTCGAGACCGGTGAAGACGTTCTTGAACTGCACCATGCCGGCATTGGTGAACATCAACGTCGGATCGTTGCGCGGCACAAGCGGCGACGAGGGCACGATTTCGTGCCCTTCGCGCGCGAAATAGGCGAGAAAGCTCGCTCTGATATCGTTGACGCCGCTCATCTAGGTGAAACTCTCTAAAGGCACGCGGCTTTCCTGTCCAGGAAAGGCGCAATTTGCAGTGCCGCCGCCGCAAAGCATATAAGCGCTCGGTGTCGTCCGCGCCTCCCGCAGAGAACCGCAATGAATGACCAAAATACGCCCGGCTTGCGCTCGTTCGAACAGCGGCTGCGGGCGCGCCAGTTCGCTATTACGGCTGAAATTGCCCCGCCGGTGTCCTGCGACGCCGGCGATCTGCGGCGCAAGGCGGAACCGCTCAAGGGGCTGGCCGACGCGGTGAACGTCACCGACGGGGCCGGCGCCCGCGCCACCATGAGCGCGCTCGCGGCCGCCACCATCCTGATCGGCATGGGAATCGAGCCTATCCTTCAGCTCACCTGCCGCGACAAGAACCGCATTGCGCTCCAGAGCGAATTGATGGGCGCGGCGGCGCTAGGCATCCACAACCTGCTGCTGCTCACGGGCGACGACCCGAAGGCCGGCGATCAACCCGATACCAAGCCGGTGTTTGACATTAACTCCGGCACCCTCATCGAGACGGCGCGCCGCTTGCGCGACGACGGCACCTTGCCGACTGGCCGCAAGGTCGGCGGCAGAGCGGCGTTCTTCCTCGGCGCCGCCGACGTACCGATCGATCCGCCCGCCGACTGGCAGCCGAACGCGCTCGCCGGCAAGGTAAAGTCCGGCGCGCAATTCGTGCAGACACAGTTCTGCATGGATGCCGGCATCGTGCGGCGCTACGTCGGCCGCCTCGAACAGGCGGGCCTGACGCAAAAGCTCGGCATTCTCATCGGCGTCAATCCGCTGCGCTCGGCCAAGTCAGCCGCCTGGATGAAAAGCCATCTGTTCGGCACGATCATTCCCGACGCGTTCGTCAAGCGCATGGAGGGTGCCGCCGACCCGGAACGCGAAGGCATCCGTATCTGCAGCGAATTGATCGAGGAGCTCGCCGCCATTCCGGGCGTCGCCGGAGTCCACATCATGGCGCCAGGCAATGACGCCGCGATTCCGGATGTGATCGACGCCGTGCGCGGACGGCTCAAATAGCGCCGTGCGCCTGGTCTGGTCCAGCTGAGCCCCCGGCTTCTCTAATCGTAATTCGACATGCGCAAAGGAACGCTCTGTCCGCCGTCCACGTCGATCGCGGCTGCATGCAGCAACCGCCCGCGCGGCGATACGACAAAGCGCACCAGGGCAGCGATGTCTTCCGGCGTGCCGAAGCGCGTGATGTCAAGTTCGCGCCGGTGCCGCTCCATCGCCGCGGCCTCGTCGAGCCCGGTCTTGCGCATGATGGTGTCGAGCCGGTGCCGGAAGCGGTCGGTCGTGACCGATCCTGGATTGACCGCATTGACCTGGACACCGTCCTGCTTGCCGAGGTCGGCCAGCGCCTTCATGAAGGCAAGGCTCGCGCCGACGACCGAAGCACCGATCATGTAATCGGCCACGGGCGCGCGGGCGCCCACCCCGTCGATGAACACCACCGAGCCCTGCGCCGCCTTCAACAGCGGCCAGGCCAGCCGGCAAAGCCGCACGTGGGCGAAAAATTTCAGCTCGAAGCCGGTGCGCCAATCCTGCTCGGTCTGTTGGAAAAAGCTGCCGCGCCGCGTACCGCCGGCATTATTGACGAGAATATCGAGACGGCCGAATGCGCGGGTGTGGGCCTCGACCAGCGCGGCCGGCTCGCCTTCCGCCGTCAGGTCGGCGGCGTGAACGGCCGATTTGCGGGCGAGTGCGCAGATTTCGTCGGCGACACTTTGCAGCGCCGCGCTATCGCGCCCGGTCAGCATCACATCGCAACCGGCCGCGGCCTGTTCGAGCGCAATACCGCGACCGATACCGCGGCTTGAGCCGGTGATCAGCGCAACCTTGCCAGCAAGCTCCCCAACTTTGTCACTCATGGATAATTCAATCGACTGTGATGTCCGCCGTCCGACCGACTTTAAACGTGCTGCACTGCTGGCGCGCTATTTTGTAGACCCTGCCGAGCCCTCAACTGTGCGGATATTGATTTCCGACTCAAGGGTGCGGTGCACCGGACATTTGTCGGCGATCTCCATCAGGTGTGTGCGCTGCTCGGCATCGAGATCGCCCATAAGCGTGATAACGCGCTCGATACGGTCGATCATGCCCTCCTTCGTTTCGCATTCGGCGCAGTCGGTGGCGTAGATCTTGTTGTGGCGCAGGCGGACTGCGGTCTGCGCGAGCGGCACCTTCTTGCGATCGGCGTAGAGCCGTAGCGTCATCGAGGTGCAGGCGCCGAGCCCAGCGAGCAGCAGATCGTAAGGGCCCGGGCCGCTGTCCATGCCGCCGGCATCGGCAGGCTCGTCGGCCAAGAAGCGATGCGACCCAACCGTGACTTCCTGCTGGAACTGGCCGCGCCGCGTTTCGCGCACCATAACGGTTCCAGGCTCGGTGTCGGGCATCGCCTGCGCGTCCATGGCCATATCCAGATAGCGCTCGGCCCAGGCGGCGATCACGCCCGCCACATAGGCGGCGTCGCTCGGGCGGCTGATGAGGTGATCGGCCCCGGCGAGCGAGATAAAGCTTTTCGGATGCTTCGCGGCGAGGAAAATGTGGCTGGCATTGTCAATGCCAACCGTGTCGTCGGTGGGCGAATGAAATACCAGCAGCGCCTTGTGTAGCGCGCCGATGCGGGTGGTGAGCGCTTGCTCGGCAATATCGTCGAGAAAAGCGCGGCGGACCCGGAACTGCCGGCCACCGAGCGTAACCTCGACCTCGCCCTGAAGTTGGATGTTGGCCACCTGACCCTTGAGCAACCCGCTGACGTGCGCCGGATCGGCCGGCGCATTGATGGTCACGACGGCGCGGGCCTCGGCAATGCGATGCGCGGCGGCGAGCACCGCCGCACCGCCGAGGCTGTGGCCGACAAGGATGGCGGGCGCGGCGAGCTTTTCCCGCAAGTGATCCGCCGCGGCGACCAGGTCGTCCACGTTCGAGGAAAACGTCGTGTTGGCGAACTCACCCTCGCTGGCGCCGAGCCCCGTGAAATCGAAGCGCAGCACCGCGATGCCATGCAGCTTCAAGCCTTCGGCAATCCGCCGCGCCGCCTTGTTGTCCTTGCCGCAGGTAAAGCAATGCGCGAACAAAGCCACGGCGCGCGTCGGACCGTCCGGCCGGTCGAGCGACGCGGCGAGCGTGTGGCCCTGGGCACTTTGAAAGTCGAACTTTTCGGCCGGCATGAGCGCCTCCTTCGTTCTGGCTACCTTAAGCCTGTTTTCGGTCTGAGGCGCAGCGGATAAGCCAAAAAGCAAAGAAGGGCCGCCCTTGCGGGCGACCCTTCCATTGTCAGGCCGTGGCCCGGTTGCGTAGGCGATCTCTTGCCTTACGCACGTGAGCCCGGTGGTGGATTAGACCACCTAGGCGAGGACCTCGGCAGAGGCGAGGATCCAGTTCACGAATGCCGGCGACCGCGGCGATAGACAATGAGACACTGGATCACCTCCTTTCGGTTGTTAACGATCGGAGCAATATAGAGCCATTTCCGAGATTCGGAAGAGGTGTTTTTGTGACCTGTTGCCCGTTGCAACCAAAAAGAAGGTTCACCTCCCCAACTCCCGCATCGCCGCATCCAGCCCCTCCAGCGTCAGCGGATACATCCGCCCGCCGAGAAGTTGCCGCATGAGGCGGATTGAGGCGGTGGTCTCCCACTCGTGTTCGGCGACCGGATTAAGCCACACGCAGGACTGATAGGTACGCGTGACGCGCTCCATCCAGACGCTGCCCGGCTCCTCGTTGAAATGCTCGACCGAGCCGCCGGGCGCTACGATCTCGTAAGGCGACATCGCGGCGTCGCCGACGAAGATCACCTTGTAGTCGTGCGGATAGGTGTGCAGCACGTCCCAGGTCGGCGTCGTCTCCTTCCAGCGCCGCGCGTTCTCCTTCCACACCCGCTCGTACAGGCAATTGTGGAAGTAGAGATGCACCATGTGCTTGAACTCGGTCTTGGCGGCGGAGAACAA
>JBAUYV010000005.1:0-48046 GCA_049584975.1 Xanthobacteraceae bacterium
ACGTTCTTGGCGATATCCAAACCGATCTTGGTAATTTGCATATGGACAGCTCCCTGATGTGATTCGTTGACAGCGATCACCCTATCGGAACTCGCTGCCGGGAGCGGCCACCGTCCACCACATCATTTTCTGCCGCGCCGCTTCGTCACCAGCGCGGCAAGTGTTCCCAACAACGCGGACACGACAAGCAAGACATTTGCAAAGCCCATGCAAAACCCTCCGTTTCCGGCTGTCCCGACAATGACCAAAAATGGGACAGTCGTTTTGCACGATGCGCCACCTGAACGCTCACGTCCGTTCTGCCTTCTGTCCCCTGCGTCGTTCAAAGAAAAACCCGCGAAAAGAAGGGTTCAGAATTCCCTATCCGGCGACAGGGGGGCACTCATGGGGGCATCTGAAAACTGGCATAATAAAAATAATTTGAATATTCAATTGTATACCAGTCACGTATGGGAGGCACTCCCCCGCCAAAAAGCCGCCCTCCGCCCGCGTTAAGCCGGGAGATCATCGTCGGGCAAGATACGAACCGCTGCGCCGTCGAGATCTTCGTATTGGCCGCTGCGAAGCGTCCATAAAAAGCAGACCAAGCCGCTCAGGCCGAGTAGCAGCGCGATGGGAACGAGAAAAATGAGAACGTTCACGACGCAAGCTCCACGCTCGAAGCGAGGCGCCTCTCTTCCTCGGGAATTGCGGCAGGCGGCGGATCAACCATGGCGGCTTCGGTGACAAGCTTGGCGGGGATCGGAACCCGCGCACGCAACGCATTCAGCGTCACCAGGATCGAGGATGCGGACATGGCGATTGCCGCGACCAGTGGTGTGACGAGCCCTGCCACTGCGATCGGCACCGCCAGCGCGTTGTAAACTGCGGCCAGCACCAAATTTTGCCGCATCAAGGATCGGGCCCGCCGCGCCACAAGCACCGCTTGCAGCACCGGGTCCAGGCGATCGCCAAAAAACAGTCCGTCGGCGTGGGCCTGTGTGAGATGCGCGGCGGTGATTGGTGACAGCGAGACATAAGCGGCGGCAAGCGCCGGCGCATCGTTCAATCCGTCGCCGACCATCAGCACGCGGTGTCCTTGGGATTTCAGAAGCTCGATGGCGGCGATCTTTTCCGCGGGGTTCAGGCCGCCCCGCCATTGGGCTATGCCGAGCCGGCTCGCCACTGGCGCGACCGCCGCAGGCCGATCTCCGGAGAGCACCATCAGATGGAGACCTTGCGCGGCGAGCGCCTTCGTCACCGCGACCGCGTCCGGCCGCAGGCTCTGACGGACAGGAATCATCGCGGACCGGCCGGCGTGGACGAAAGCGATGAAGGATGCATGGTCGGTGTTCGCCGCGTCGTGCGGCGGGACGCCGGCGAGTCCGCAGAACTCGGCGCTGCCCAGGCGCGCTTCCTCCCCGTCGATGAGCGCGCGAACGCCTGCGCCCGGCTCCTCGACGGCACCCGGATAGGGACGGCGCACGAGCGCGCACCGCGCGAGCGCGGTGGCGAGCGGATGCCGGCTTGACAGTGCGAGCCTTGCCGCCGTTTCGAGCACATCCGTGTCGACGCCAGGTGTCTCGTCCACCCGTGGGTCGGGCAGGGTCAGCGTTCCGGTCTTGTCAAAGACGACACAGTCTGCCTCCGAAAGCCGTTCGATCGCGTCGCCGCAGTTGAGGATGACGCCAGAGCGGAACAGGCTCCCGGTGGCAACGACCTGCACCACAGGGATGGCCAGCGCCAGCGCGCATGGGCAGGTGATGATGAGCACGGCGATGGCAGCCACAATGGCGTCGTGAAAAGAGCTGCCGGCGATCAGCCACCCGACCAGCGTCAGCGCGGCGGTCACGTGCACGACGGGCGCGTAGAGGCGCGTGGCGCGATCAGCGAGCCGCATGGTGCGCGACTTCGCCTCGCTTGCCTTTTGCAGGAGCCGGTCCACCTCCCCGACCAGCGTTCCCACTCCCGCAGCGGTGACCTGCATGACCAGGGTCCCGCCGAAGTTGAGACTCCCGGCGTAGATGGCCGAGCCGGGGCCGACCGTCCGTGGCATTGTCTCACCAGTCACCAGGCTCTCGTCGATATCCGATGAGCCATCCGTGATGACGCCGTCGGCCGGGATTTTTTCGCCGGGCCGCACCAGTACGCGATCGCCCGGCGCCAGAGCGGCGGCCGGCACGCGCGTGACTTCGCCGTTTTTGTCGAGCTGGTGCGCGAATTCGGACGCCAATGAAGCGATGTTGCCGGCAAGCATCCGCGTCTTGCGCCGCATCGCCTGGTCGAGATAGCGGCCGAACAACAGGAAGAACAGCAGCATCAGCGCCGAGTCGAAATAAGCCTGGACGGCATGCGCGATGGTCTCGGCAACGGAAAACCCGAGCGCGAGGATCACCGCGACCGAGATCGGCACGTCCATGTTGAGTTGTCGCGCGCGCAGGGCGCGCCAGGCGCTTTGGAAAAAAGGCTGGGCCGCATAAGCAGCCGCCGGCAGCGCAATGAGCGCGGACAACCAATGAAAGAGATCACGGGTTTCCGCCGTCATATCGGAGGCGTTGCCCGACCACACCGAGATCGACAGCAACATGACGTTCATCGCCGCGAAGCCGGCGACGCCTAGACATTTCAGCAACCACTTTGCTCTGCGGTTTTCGTCCGCTTCCACGCGTTCGGGAGCAAATGGATGCGCGCGATAGCCGATCGCTTCCAGCGCCTTGAGGATTTTTGCGGCGTCGATTTCGCTTTCTCGCCAATCGACCGCCAGCCGGCGTTGGGTGAAATTCACCCGCGCGTCGATCACGCCCGGCAGCTTGGCGAGTCCGCCCTCAATCTTGCGGATGCAGCCGGCGCAACCGATGCCCTCCACCGCGCGGTGCCGGCCTCGCCGCGTTCGGTAAAGGAAGAGAGATCGAGTGCTTCCTCCATGGGCCACGCTATTTCAAAACGATGCGGCTGACCGACCGGAACAACCGATCGCCATGACGGGAAAGCTCGATTACCAGATCCCACTGGCCGGCCGGCAAATCTTCCGCGCTGCCACGAAACCGGCCCCCTGAGCTTTCGGTCACGGTGACTAGGCGATCCAGGCGGCTATCGGTCGGCCGCTTAAATTGCACCGCGGCATCGAGACCGGCGAGCGGTTGACCAGCGTCGTCGCGGGCGACAATGTCGACGCGCGCCGCTCCATCCGGCATTGGCTCGACCTTGGCGTCGACGCGCCATTGCCGCGCGTCCTGCGCCCTCGCCATGGCGACATCTTCTTCGTATTTGCGTCCGGCCTGATAGGCGCTCTCGGTCTCCACGCCGCCGAAGGTCGAAAGCGCTTCATGGATCATCACGCCGTTGACGGCGAAGACGACGGCAAAGAAGCCGACGAGACATAACAGGACCATGCGCCCAGTGACCTCGCGCCCCGGGCCTTGGGTCCTTTCCTTGGCGTATGGGCGCCCTGCATCGCGCCCGCTGTCATGGTTGTTCGGCATGCTGCGTGCTCACGGTCCCAGGAAATGATCGTTGGCGCTGGCCGTTGTTCCGTCCGACTCGGAGATGACGGTGAACGTCAGCGGGATGGACGCCTCCGGTCCGAGCCTCTGGTGCGTCGTCACCAACACCCGGACCTCGCGGCTCTGATCGGCGCCGACCTCAACGACCCAATCGCCGTTCGCGCGAGTGGTGCCGCCAATGACGGAAACGTCGGCGTCCGTGAGGCCGGATACTCTCAGCAGGAAGGCGTGCGGCTCAACCGTCTTGTTGAGGATGCGCACCGCGTAGGCATTGCGTATGGCGCCGTCCGCCAAGCGCACGAACAACGGGTTACGGTCGTGCAAGACGTCGACGCCGTCGTCACAGCGCGTGGTCAGCGCGTAGCCCATGACCGAGCTGACCAGCACAATAATGACGGCATAAAGCACTGTGCGGGCGCGCAGGATCATGTAGAACGGCTGCTGCCCTGCCCGCCGGCGCCTGATGTTGATGTCGGTATCGTAGGCGATGAGGCGCGGCGCCCGGCCGATCTTGGTCATCACAGCGTCGCAGGCGTCGATGCACAGGCCGCATTGGATGCAGCCAAGATTGGGACCGTTGCGGATGTCCACGCCCGTCGGGCAGACATGCACGCATTGCAGGCAATCGATGCAATCGCCCGCCGGCTCTCCGTGCTCGTGCAGCGCCACGGCCTTCTTCAGCGAAGCGCGCGGCTCTCCGCGGTCATACCGGTATGTCACGTTGAGCGCATACTCATCGGTCAATGCCGCCTGGATGCGAGGCCACGGGCACATGTAGATGCAGACCTGCTCGCGCATCCAACCGGCCAGCGCGTAGGTCGTGAAAGTCAGGACTGCGATGAAGCCATAGGCGATAAGCGGCGCCTGGAATGTCGCCAGAGCTTTCACCAGACTGGGTGCGTCGGCGAAATAGAGCACCCAGGCGCCGCCGGTCCACCACGCAATCATCAGCCAAAAGAAATGTTTCCCTGCCGCCCGCACCATGCGCTCGGTGGTCCAGGGTTGCCGGTCGCGCTGCAGATGTTCGCGCCGGTCGCCCTCGAACCAGCGTTCGACGGTCTGAAAGAGGTCGGTCCACACCGTTTGCGGGCAGAGATAGCCGCACCAGACGCGACCGGCGACGGAGTTCATCAGGAACAGCGTCATCGCTGCGATGATCAGGAGGCCGGTGACATAATAAACCTCCTGCGGCCAAATCTCGATGAAGAAGAAATAAAATCTCCGACCGGGAATATCGATCAACACCGCTTGGTTTGGTGCGTTCGGGCCGCGATCCCAGCGAACGAACGGCAGCAGATAATAGACGCCGAGGGTAGCAAACAGCACGATCCACTTCACCCTGCGGAACGTGCCGGAGACACGCTGCGGGTAGATCTTGGTGCGAGCCGCGTAGAGCGGCTGATCGTCATCCGGCGGCGAGACCTCCGCGTCCGCCGAATGCTGGCCGGCAGTTCCGGCGTCCGCAACCAGACGAAGGCGCGGACGTTGCTCCGACGCCGCACCGCCGCGATTTCCGGCCGCCGCATTGTCAGCGTCTGGGCACATCTTCCCTACTCTCCGCCGCCGAACGTGTGCACATAGACGGTGAGCGCCTCGATCGTTACGGGGTCGAGCTTGCCGCCCCACGCCGGCATGACGCCGCCGTGCCCGTTCGAGATGCCGTTGATGATCGTGTTCAGTTCCGGCCCGTAGAGCCAGATGTTTACGGTGAGATCAGGCGCGCCGAGGGCTCGGTTTCCCTTGCCCTGCGGGCCGTGACAGACGGCGCAGTTGGCGGCGAAAATCTTGGCACCTTGCGCAAGATCGATGCCGGGCGTCGTCGACAGGCCGGACAGCGAGCGAACGTAATTGGCCGCTAGGACGATATCGCTCATCTGCAGCATTCCGTCACGGCCAAACGCAGGCATCGCGCCCTGATGACCCTGGGCGTCGCCGGAGCGAACACCGTGGGTGATCGTCTGCTGGATGTCGGCCAGCGTGCCGCCCCAGAGCCAATCGTTGTCATCGAGGTTCGGATATCCGCTGGCGCCGCCGCCGCCAGCGCCGTGGCACGGCGCACAATTATCGGCGAAGGCACGCGCCCCCAATGCACGGGCGAAGTCGAGCAGCGCCGGCGTCGACTCGATCTGTTGCAGCGAGGACGATGCCAGCCGGGCCATCATCGCGCTGCGCTGCGCCTGGAGCGCGGCGAGGTCGCTCACCACAGTGCTGCGCGAATGCCAGTTGAACACGCCGCTCGTATAAGACGATACGAGCGGCCAGGACGGATATACGACCCAATAGCCGACGGACCAGATAATCGTCGCGTAGAACAGCCACAGCCACCAGCGCGGTAGCGGCGTGTTCAGCTCGCGAATGCCGTCCCACTCGTGACCTGTGGTCCCGACTTGGGGGTGCGGCTCTGGAGCGTGCTGTCTGCGATCGTCCATCTCAGTCCTCACGCAGCGGAATTCGCGCCGACTCGTCGAACTGCTTCTTCCGCGACGGCCAAAGCGCGTAGGCGATGACCAGGATGAATATTACGAAGAAGTAGATGAGGCCCCAGGTTTGCGCGAAATGCGAGAAAAACGCGTAGCTCGATGACATGTCGCCCCTCAACGGATGTTTGCTTTGTCGTCGTAAAGCTTGAAGTCGACCAACGTGCCTAGCATCTGCAGGTAGGCGATCAACGCATCGGCTTCGGTGATGCGGCCCGGATTGCCGCCGAAATTGCGCGCCTGAGCTTTCGGATAGCGCTTGGCAAGCGCGTCGGCGTCCGGCGCATCGGCGGTCGCCTGGGTGCGTACATCGGCGAGCGCGCTGGCGATCATCTCGTCGGTGTAAGGAACTCCGAGCATCGCCTGCACCTTCATGTCCTCGGCGATGTGCGAGTAATCCAGATCGGTCGCAAACAGCCACGGATAGGCCGGCATGATCGACCCGGGCACTACCGACCGCGGATTATTCAGATGATCGCGATGCCAATCGTCGGAATATTTGCCGCCGACTCGGGCAAGATCCGGACCGTTGCGCTTCGAGCCCCACTGGAATGGATGGTCGTACTCGCTTTCGGCGGCCAGCGAATAATGTCCGTAGCGCTCGACCTCGTCGCGCAGCGCCCGGATCATCTGCGAGTGGCACAGATAGCAGCCCTCGCTGACATAGATATTACGCCCGGCAAGTTCGAGCGGCGTATACGGCCGCATGCCTGGTGCGGTTTCGATCGTGCTGCGCAGATAGAACAGCGGCACCACCTCCACCAGGCCGCCGATGGCGATGACGATCAGAATGGCGACGAGCAGCAGGATCGAGTTGCGTTCCAGGATCCAGTGCTTTTGCCAAAGCGAAGTCGGACTGGCCATTGTGACCCCTCCTACTCGGCCGGCGTCAGGGCGGCGGCCAGCGCAAGCTGCTCGCGCGGGAAGATCGTCCACCAAACGTTAAGCGCCATCAGCAGCGCGCCGTTGAGGAATAGCGCGCCGCCCAAGGCGCGGATCACATAGAACGGGTGCATCGCCTCCACGGTCTCGATGAAGGAATATTCGAGGAAGCCGAGATTGGTGTAGGCCCGCCACATCAGACCTTGCAGGATGCCGGCCACCCACATCGACGTGATGTAGACGACGATTCCAATGGTCGCGATCCAGAAGTGCCAGCTCACCATTCGCAGCGAATAGAGCGGCCGATTCCACAGCCACGGCACCAGGCAATAGATGGCGCCGAAGGAGATGAACCCAACCCAACCCAGCGCGCCGGAATGGACGTGGCCGATGGTCCAGTCGGTGTAATGCGACAGAGAATTGACCGACTTCACCGACATGACCGGGCCCTCGAACGTGGCCATGCCGTAGAAGGCGACCGACAGCACCATCATGCGCAGCACCGGATCGGTGCGTAGTTTATCCCACGCGCCCGACAAGGTCATAATTCCGTTGATCATGCCGCCCCATGACGGCATCCACAGCATGATCGAAAAGGTCATGCCGAGCGTCTGCGTCCAATCGGGTAGAGCCGTGTAGTGCAGGTGATGCGGGCCGGCCCAGATGTAAAGGAAGATCAGCGCCCAGAAGTGAATGATCGACAGGCGATAGCTGTAGACCGGCCGCTCCACTCTCTTGGGAATGAAGTAGTACATGATGCCGAGGAAGCCGGCGGTGAGAAAGAATCCCACCGCGTTGTGGCCGTACCACCATTGCACCATGGCATCCTGCACGCCCGACCACACGACATACGATTTCGAAGAGAACAGCGATACCGGGATCGCCGCGTTGTTGGTGACGTGAAGCACCGCGATGGTCAGGATGAAGGCGAGATAGAACCAGTTGGCGACGTAGATGTGCGGCTCGGTGCGCCGCATGAGGGTGCCGAGGTAGACCAAAAGGTACGTCACCCAAACGATTGTCAGCCACAGGTCGGCATACCATTCCGGCTCGGCATATTCCTTGGATTGCGTGATGCCGAGGAGGTACCCTGTACCCGCGATGACGATGAAGAAGTTATATCCGAGCACCACGAACCACGGCGCGAGATCACCGGCGAGCCGCGCCCGGCACGTGCGTTGCACGACATAGAAAGATGTCGCGAGTAGAACGTTGCCGCCGAATGCGAAAATGACCGCTGAGGTGTGCAACGGCCGTAACCGGCCGAACGAGATATACGACAGATCGAAATTGAATGCCGGAAATGCCAGTTCGAGCGCGATCCACAGGCCCACGGTCATGCCGGCGATACCCCAGAACACCGCCAGCACCGTCGCAAGCTTGACCGGCCCCATGTTGTAGTTGGGCTTGCCGTCGATTTCGAGCGGAATCGGTTTATCGCTGCGGTCAAAAAACCGATTGAAGATGGCGAAGACCGAAGCGGCGCTTGCCGCCGCGAACAGATAGGCGTGGAAGGCGTATTCCGGAGTGTACGCCTTGGCGGCGATCACGATCGAAAGGAACGCCAGCGCAACGAGCGCCGCCACCAAGCCCAATTCGCCGTTCGTCATATATTTGGGAGGAGCATGCGCAGGCGTCATGGATCGACCTTTCGGGCAGGGCTCGGATAACCACTTGCAAAACATGCGCGACGGACCGCTACTTTGATTTAGATCAAGCTTTCCATGTTCCGGTGCATTACTGAGGAAACGCGTCCAGTCGCGATACCTGTGATGCTTGACTTGGATCAAAGGTGCTGCCGACCGACCCGCTAGCCTGTAGTTGCTTGGGCACGAGGAGGAAAGCCAATGGTCGCGCACGCGGAGACGGGGAATCTCTACGAGATGATGGAGCACCTTGGCATCAGGCAGTGCGAGGGCGCGCGGTCGCGATTGAGCTTGCGATTTGGTATCGCGCTGCGGCGTTGCGAAGCCTGCCCGTCTAAAAAGGATTGCCGGGAGTGGCTCGATCAGGCTCCGCCGCTGGCAAACCTTGCGCCGCGTTTCTGCAAGAACGCCGATATCTTACTTGAGCTGCAGTGCGAAGAACCAGGACCGCGCGGGACGAGCTGAGGACCAGCGAGTTCGATTGTGAACCAGTGAAATCGAATCGAGTGCAACGACACTCATAACGACTAAAACACTTCCCGGTCATGTACAAAGACATCATCGTCAATCTGAGCGTCCGCAACGCGAGCAAGACCACCGGAGCCTACGGAATCTCGGTAGCAAGCGCACTGCAAGCCCACATTACCGGCGTTGCAATCGCGTTCATTCCCAACATTCCCGGGGCCAGCTTGGGCTACCTGCCCATCGAGACAATCGAGGTGCAGCAGCGGGAAAATGAAAGCGGCGCGCAAGCCGCCATCAACCATTTCGTCGCGGCAGCGGACAACGCCGGCATCTCTGCCGAACCGCGGATGCTGCGCGTAGGTTTCGCCAATGCTGCCCAGCAGTTCGGCCGCATCGCAAGGCGGTACGACCTTTCCGTCGTCGGCGAAGTTGAACCCGACGTGCACTCGGTTGAAGCGATGATTGCTGAAGCCATTTTGTTCGAGTCAGGCCGGCCGATCATTATCGTGCCCTATATGCAAAAAGCGCCGTTCAAGCTTGACCGCGTCATGATCTGCTGGGACGGAAGCCGCGCGGCCGTGCGAGCCATCGCCGACGCCATGCCACTTCTCGAACGTGCCGGGAACATCGAGGTCGTCAGCGTCATCAGTGAACGCGGCAAGCGCGTCGAACTCCAGGGCACGGACATGGGCCTGCACCTTGCTCGCCACGGACTGAAGGTGGAAGTCACACGTATTCCCCATCACATTGATGCGGCCGCCGCACTGCTTTCCCACTCCGCGGACTCCGGGGCAGATTTCATGGTCATGGGCGGCTACGGCCACTCTCGCCTGCGGGAGTTCGTCCTTGGAGGCGTTACGCGCAGCATACTGGGCTCTATCTCGGTGCCGACCTTGATGTCGCACTGAAGAACGGATGCGCCCATGGCACAGCGAAGGGCGTAGCACGCCTAACAAAAGTCGCTGCAATTTTCGGCAACGGACGTATCAATTCTTAAGCTTCATGGCCTAAGGTCCGCAGGCCATGAAATTTTGCGATGCGGACGCATGCCCGTGGTGCTCGCGAGCCGAAGGCACACCTGTTTGTCTGCGGCACAAAGCGCAATTTTGCATGTGGCTCGCATCAAAGTCATCGCACCAGGTCACTCGTGAAGCCCTGGAAAAGCTCAGCATGGACTTGATCGAGGAAGCTAGCGCGGTGGAGAAAACACAAGCCATTCCACCGGCGCCATAGGCCGTCTCGTTGCGCGCTCGTGTTTCCCTTCCGGGATCCGCGATACAGGCGCAGTCGGGACGCGACTACGCGAGCTCCATTGCGGCGGCTCGCGCCTCGGAAACAACATCGTGGTCGTAGAGACGCTTGCGGAATTCCGCATGGGCCATGATCTCGGCGTCGCGGACATCCAGATCGGCATGGAAGGAATCGTACCGCAGCCCATTTTCGCGCGCGCCCGATTGAACCATTGCGGCCCGCTCGCGGCGAAGGCGCTCATAGGCGAGCAGCGCCCCGGGGATAGTCTCGCGGGTCACGCTTGCTAGAATCGTCGCGAGTGCCATGCCGTCCTCTATGGACTGGTTTGCGCCTTGCCCGAGATGGGGGAGCATCGCATGCGCGGCGTCGCCAAGTAGCGTCAGCCTCCCGCGCGTCCAAGAAGGGCTCGGGTCACGATCGTGCAGAGCCGATCGGAAGGTCGTCTGGACCCGCCGCAACAGACTTCCGATGCGCGGATCCCAATTGCCGAATTCCCGGCGAAGTGCATCGGGGTCGCCGGGCGCCGACCACGATTCCTTCATCTCCTCTTTTATCTTCTCGTTCACCGGAACAAAGCCCACGAAATTGATGAGGGCTCCGGCGCGCACCGGATACGTCAGGAAGTGCTTGCCTTGGCCGAGCCACATCTCCCAGCTCTCGGCTGGCCACTCCGGAACGAGCTCAGTTGGCACGACGCCGCGGTAGGCGACGGTACCGGAGAAAACGGGACGAGGCGGCGAAAACACATATTGCCGCAGCTCGGAGTGGATTCCGTCGGCGCCGATGACGGCGTCGCCTTCGACGACCATCCCGTTGGTGAATGACACTCGGCACGCGCCGCCACTTTGCTTGAAGCCGTTGCAGTGGTGCCCGGTGTGCACCACGCCGGCCGGCAGAGCTTTGGCCAGGATCTCCACGAGGTCGGCGCGATGCATGCCGTACGTCGCGTTCCAGCCTATGGAATCCGTCACCTGGACCGGTGCGATGAAGCTTCCGTCGTGATGAAAGTAGCGCGAATTCTTGCCGACCTTGGCGCCCCATTTGTCGACGGCCGGTCCCAATCCAACGCGCTGCAAGTGGCGCACACTGTTTGGCGTGAGATACACCCCGGCTCCGACCTCACCGAGGGCGGGCGCTTGCTCGTAAACCGTCACCTCAAGACCGTGGGTGACGAGCGCGTTTGCGACGAACAAACCGCCAATTCCCCCACCAACAATCACAATGTTCGGTCGCGCGCGTGTCATGATTCAGATCCTTGGCCGGTGTTGCACTATCTGTCGGTCGATTCGCGGCCCATGTGTGAAGCTGCGCTTTCGGCTGCGTTCAGCCTGCAGACGACGACCTTTGTTGCTCCGCTCCGGACGGCTGCTGTTTGGCCAGCGGCTTTGCCGACCAAACCAATGCCGCGGTGTTGTCGCGCACGGCCTGCGGGATGGCCAATGGCTTGTTTGCGCTGTCGAGGAACTCGACGGTCACGAAGGTAAGGTCGCTGTTGCCGATGTTCTGCAGGTCGTGAACCTTGTATTCGCCCGGTCCATACTTTTCGTGCCGGGTTTCGCCGGCTGTGTAATTGTATTCCCGCATCCAGCCGTCGTTGAAATATTGCCGTCCTTTGCCGGAGGTCGCCGCTGACCAGAAATAATTAAGGACGTGGCGGTGGAAGCCGACCCGCTGCCCAGGCTTGAGATGAATCCGCCAGACGCGCACCGTGTCGCTCTCCGATATCAATTGCTGGCCAACGCAGCCATTCGGATTCGCCGCCTCGGCCTCGAATTCCCTGCGGATTTCGACAGGCCACGATCGCCGGCTACAGCGATCCGTCGGCTTGTCTGTCATTGTCGCCGTCATGATAGTTCTCCACCTTCACGCGGCTTTGCGTTCCGCGACCGCGCGGTTTTCCAGCACGACCGTTGCGGCTGCGGTGTTGGAAATCGGGATATGGTAGTTGCGGTGCAGTTCGCCGACATCTCCGGTTAGCGCGCCGCGCATCGCCATCCAATTCAGAAACTCGACTCCCTATGCGCCGGCCTCCTCGACAAAATCGTGGACCGAGTAGCGGATCAGTGCTTCCGGCTCGTTGACGATCTTGTCCATGCAGAGCTTGTCGAATTCCTTGTTGATGAAGCCGGCGCGCTTGCCGTCAAGCTGATGCGACAGTCCGCCGGTGCCGATAATCATGACGCGCACGTTCGGCTCGTAACTCTCGATGGCGCGGCCGATCGAACGGCCAAGGTTGAAGCATCGCTTCAGCGATGGCAGCGGATGCTGCACGGTGTTGATGGATACCGGCACGATCCTGACCGGATGCCGGTTCTTGCCGGGCCACATTAGCTTCATGGGAATGGTCACCGCGTGGTCCACCAGCATGTCCTGGCACATGGTGATATCGAACTCGTCGGCGACCAGCGCGTTGATCAGATGCCACGACAAATCCGGATCGCCGGCAATCGCCGGCGCGACTGGAATGCCCCAGCCTTCATCCTCGTTGCGATACTCCTTTGCTGCCCCAACCGCGAAGGTCGGTAGCTTGTCGAGAAAGAAGTTCAGCCCGTGGTCGTTGTAAAACACCACCGCAACATCGGGCTTCTCGCGCGTGAGCCAATAGTGGACGTAATCGAAACCCTGAAAGAACGGCTTCCAATATGGATCGTTCTGTTTTCCTTCGGCGATTGCCTTGCCGATCGAGGGAACGTGCGTGGTGGCTACGCCGCCGATGATTCTGGCCATGATCTCATCTCCCTGCAGCAGCAAGCTTGGCTTTGAACGCGTCGACCGTAGTACCGGTCTGCTGGGCGCCGATGTCCTGCACGTTGAGGCCGAAAATTCCGGCAAACTTCGCGAGGTAATAGACATTCCCACCGGACTCGATGAGGCCCAGCACGTTCCGGCTCTTGATCGCTGCACGCTGTTCGCTGTTCAAACCGTATTTTGCGCAATAGGCGTCCTCGTCTTTGAGGAAAGCCGCGCGGTTCCCGGCATTGTTGAAGGAGAAGCACATGCGGTTCAGCGCATAACCTTTCTGCGCTCGATCGCCGTCGAACATGATCGTGCCCGGTATGTCTTGTTTCATTTTGTCCTCCGCGTCTTATTCCTCTCGATTGAGGGTGAAGTCGTCTGGCGGCGACGGCCCCCACAGATAAAATGAGTCCTCGGGTGCATGACTGCCCGCTTCCCATGGTTTGGCTGCTGGGATGTAGTCGATGTCGCAGGAGTACTCGGCATAGCTGCCCCAGGGGTCTTGGATGTAGTGGAAATAGTTCGAACCCAGGACATGACGGCCGAAGCCCCAGCCCTTGGTGTGGCCTTTGCTCGCCATGTGCATGGCGCCAAGGCCGATATCGTCGATGCCGCTCATGTCCCAGCTGCAGTGGTGGAGCCCCGGTGCGCCTGCTGCGGCGAAAGCCAGGATGTGATGATCGCTGCCGTGGATTGCATGCATAAAGGCGACGCGGTCGGAGCGGTCCGACAGCCGAAGTCCGACGATGGTCGAATAAAAATCGATGGCGTTGTCGATGTTCTTGGTGAAGACGAGGACGTGGGACAGCCGCCGTGGCCGCACCACGGGCGCCTTCGAGCGCACCGGTGCGCCGGCGACGCCTTCCGGTGATGACGACCAGCTTCCCGATGTTTTGTGATCGGGCGAAGTCTTGGCGGCGACTTTGATCTCGACCAGCAGACCAGACGGATCGCGGCACCAAAAGCTGTTGCTCTCGAATCCTGCGGGCGCGTCGAGCAACTCGATACCCTGGGCTTCGGCGCGCTCCTGCAGATAGGGAAGGTCGTCCGGATAGCAGCCGAACGAAAGGTGATGCAGCTTCTTGCGGCGACCCTCGACAACGGCGCCCCATCGCTGGTCGGAGCCGAACGTTTTCAGGCCGAGTGTATTGCCGGTAGTCTGAACATCGAGCCCAAAGTCCGAATAGAACCGCTGGGCCGGCGCGAGGTCAGGCACTTCGAGCACGAAATGATCGAGAGAATGGACGCCGAGGCCTGTGCCTGTTGCCGGTATGTATGCGCGTATCGCTGTCATGATCGGTGCTCTCACACGGTTGCCGGAGCGACGCCAGAGCGGACCCGCAAGGCCTCCTTCGCGGCGTCCTTGAATGAACGATCCGGAGGCAGAATGACCGAGGCTGAGCGGACCCTCTGGTGGGCGACATCGACACCCGGCGGCACCGCGCCTTTCTCCGCTAATTCCCTGGCGGCGTGCATCAGCCGGTGGCGGGCCATGATGATGCCGTTGTCGGTCGAAACCAGATTCTCTTTTGTGCGGTCAACGATCGGCCCCATGCTTTCCTGCAGCGAGTCATCCTGGATGGCGATGCCATCGACGCCGCTGTAGGTCTCGCCGCGCCGCTGAGCGTCGCGATCCATCAGATAATCGTTGTCCTTGTTGGCGAGCGGCCGGAAGCTGCCCGGGATGTACCGGCAATGGATTCCCTTGCCGGCCTCCATGGCACGACGTTCGGGTTCGGTGATGTCCCGCGTCGGGTGATAGTCGTAGCTCCAAGCCCAGCAGTTTTCGTCGTCGATCGGTATCCAGAAATGGCCATGGACCGTGTGTTCGCCGCGCGGCGCGATCATCGTGAAGGAAGGCAGGACGTATTGGGTGATCCGCCAGTAATAATTGCCGTCCTCGGCACTGCGGCGGGCGCCGATGTAAAGACCGCCGGCGCTCTCCACGACCTCGAACACCGGACGCGCGTCTTGCAGATTGTATGTGTTGCCTTTGGCTCCTTTGAACAGCGGGTCGGAATTGATGTTGCCGCGATGCAGGAAGGAGACGTGGCTCGAATCGATGCCGCCCTCCATGGCTTGCAGCCAATTGCTCTCCTGCGATCGCTTGGACACGAAGCGCTGCTTCGGCGGCACCAGTGCGAATTCCCATTCGGGAAGCGGCGGCTTGCGTTCCGGCGGCCCCATATACGTCCACAAGATGCCGCCGCGCTCGACCAGCGGATACGACTGCAGTTTGATCTTTTTGGCGAAGCCGCTTTCCTCGGGCTCCGACGGCACCTCGATGCATTGTCCGTCAAAATCAAATTTCCAGCCGTGATAAGGGCAACGCAGCCCGCACTCCTCGTTGCGCCCGAACCACAATGACGCGCCGCGATGCGCGCAGAATTCGTCGATCAGGCCGTATCTGCCGCGGCTGTCACGGAAGGCAACGAGCCGTTCCGACAACACCTTGACGCGCCCGGGCGGGCAATCGTTGGCCGGCAGCTCCGAGGCGAGCAGGACCGGCAGCCAATAGCAACGGAATAATCCGCCCATCGCGGTTCCGGGGCCGGTCCTGGTTAGAAGAGTGTTCTGTCCTTCCCTGAGCATGTCTGCCTTCCCCCGATGGATACTAGTTGCATTTGTAACAAACTCCTCCCTGCCGGTGTCGATGTCTTGATTTGGATCAAATCGGTCGGGATTTGCATGGCAGCCACGCGAGCCCGTCGTGCTGCGTATGCCTGTGCACCGGAATCACCAGACCCTGCCGAACGCAGCGCGCCGGTTTGATTCACATCAAGGCGACGCAGCAGCCCAAAATGCAGCATTCGTCACGGCAATGGGCAAAGAGCGTCCGTGGATGTTCTCGTTGCAGGTGGCGGCGCGATAACGGGGGGTAAGCGCGCTGTGTGTCATTGATTCTAACGCAGGCAATTTGTGCCCGTAAAAGCTCGCGCCGTGAATCGCCCCTTATGCGAGCGCATGCCTGATCCGACAAAATAAAATTTCTCGCCCACGCGGGTCGCGGTTATGGTTTCATTTGCAACAAAGATTGGCTCTGCTTGCCCCCCGTCAAGCAGGCGATGGATTTGCTTTGGGCAATCCACTCAGCGGATGGGGGGAGCATGAGCGTCGAGGCATCGGCTCAGCTGAATAGCTTTACGTCACCGGCTCCGCCGTCTGGCGGGCAGAGCCTGAGCCATGAACATCCAACCGGCTGGCGGCGCTATCTTTTTTCGACCAATCACAAAGACATCGGCACGATGTACCTGGCGTTCTCCATGGTGGCAGGTGTCATCGGCGGCCTTCTGTCAGTGGCGATGCGGCTCGAATTGCAGCAGCCCGGCATGCAGATTTTTGCCAGCGCCCAAACGTTTAACGTCTTTGTCACGGCGCACGGACTGATCATGGTGTTCTTTATGGTTATGCCGGCCCTGATTGGCGGCTTCGGCAACTGGTTCGTACCGCTCATGATTGGGGCGCCCGACATGGCGTTCCCGCGCATGAACAACATGTCGTTCTGGCTATTGCCGGCGTCGATCACGCTTCTGGTCCTCTCATTGTTCGTCGAGGGAGCGCCCGGGGAGAATGGGGCTGGCACCGGCTGGACGGTCTACGCGCCGCTGTCGACCTACGGCCATCCCGGCCCGGCGGTGGACTTCGCGATCCTGTCGCTGCATCTCGCCGGCGCCGCTTCGATCCTGGGTGCGATCAATTTCATCACCACGATCTTCAACATGCGGGTGCCCGGCATGACCATGCACAAGATGCCGCTGTTCGTCTGGTCAGTGTTGGTGACCGCATTCCTCTTGCTGCTGTCTCTGCCAGTGCTCGCCGGCGCCATTACGATGCTGCTCACCGACCGGAATTTCGGCACGACATTTTTCGATCCGCAAGGCGGCGGCGACCCCCTCCTGTTCCAGCATCTGTTCTGGTTCTTCGGCCATCCCGAGGTCTACATTTTGATCCTGCCTGCGTTCGGTATCATCAGCCAGATCGTGGCGACGTTCTCGAAGAAGCCGGTGTTTGGCTATCTCGGTATGGCTTACGCGATGGTGGCGATCGGCGCTGTCGGCTTCATTGTTTGGGCCCACCACATGTACAATGTCGGCATGTCCGCGACCGTGAAAGCCTACTTCATCATGGCCACGATGGTGATCGCCGTGCCGACTGGCGTAAAGATCTTTTCCTGGATCGCCACGATGTGGGGCGGTTCTATCGAGTTCAGGACGCCGATGGTTTGGGCGATCGGATTCATCTTCCTGTTCACCATCGGCGGCGTGACCGGCGTGGTGCTGTCCAATGCCGGTCTCGACCGCGAGCTCCACGGCACCTACTACGTCGTGGCCCATTTCCACTACACGATGTCGCTCGGCGCCACGTTCGGCATTTTCGCGGGCTGGTATTACTGGTTCCCGAAGATGAGCGGCTACACATATTCGGAAGCGCTCGGCAAGCTTCACTTTTGGATCTCGTTCATCGGCGCCAACACGATTTTCTTTCCGCAGCACTTCCTGGGACTCGCGGGGATGCCTCGCCGTATCGCCGATTATCCTGATGCGTTTGCCGGCTGGAATCTGGTGTCATCGATCGGCTCGTATATCTTCGCCATCGGCCTTGTGATCTTCGCCACCAACATGGTCCTGGCCTTCCGGCAAAAAAAACCGGCGGGTGCAAATCCGTGGGGCGAAGGGGCGACCACGCTCGAATGGACGTTGTCGTCGCCGCCGCCATTCCATCAGTTCGAGGTTTTACCACTGATTAAGTGAGCGACCTATACGCCGCAGAGTGCAAACAGTCGACGCGGTCGCAATTCGCGGAACTGAAAAGTTCGGGCGAGAAAAGAAAGGAAGACGTCCATGAGCTATGACACGATTACGGTCACTCCGTCTTCGCCTCATATCGGAGCCGAGATCGGGAACATCGATCTGACGCGGCCGCTGAGCAATCGGCAGGTCCAAGAGGTGCACGACGCCGTCATCGCGCATGGAGTTATCTTCTTCCGCAACCAGAAAATCGATTTCGGGTCGCACGAACGACTCGTGTGCTATTTCGGCGAGCCCCACGTCCATGTCGGTGGGGAGGGCACGGCGTCGAAGGCCGTCCCTGGCCATCCTGCGATTCGCAAGCAGTATTTCGATGCCAGCTCGAAGCGCGTTTCCGGTGAGGAATGGCATTCAGACCAAAGCTGTGCCGAAATCCCACCGATGTACAGCGTCCTCTATCAGGAGAAGGTTCCGCCCAATGGTGGTGGCGACACTATGTTTTCCTCTGCCTACAAGGCCTACGAGGAACTCAGCGCGGACATGAAGGCCTATCTGGGGGGCAAGACCGCGACCCATGACGGCGGCCGCGCCTTTGACAAGAAGCAGAATACCTATCCGATCTGGGTTCCCCAGTCGTCGTTCGCCACCCGGAAAGTGGGCGCAAGCTGCTCTTCGTCAATCGCGAGTTTACCAGCCACATTAACGAGGTGCCGGCGGCGGAAAGCCGCGGCGTGCTGGCGTTTCTGTACGAGCACCTGGCGCGCCCACATTGGAGCATGCGATTCCGCTGGACTGACCATTCGATCGCATTCTGGGACAACCGCTGCACCCAGCATTACGCGATCTGGGATTATTGGCCGAACGTGCGCTCGGGATACCGCATGTTCGTTAAAGGCACTGAACGGCCGCTCGCGGCGTGAACGGAACCAGCGTATTTGGCGGCCGGCCGGATTTCGGCAATGAAACTCAGCGTCTTTAGTCGTCGGCTTCGTTGTCGTCGCCGAGGACCTTTCCGCTCTTAAAGTTTACCAAGTGTATCTGCTTGCACATGGTGCAGACCACCGGCTCATAGGCGCTATCGTTGTCCGTTGTGCCGGGCTCGTAGCCCTGGACGCGAAAGCCTGTGTTTGGGCAGCGATAGATGAAGGTCGACATGGGTCTCCCATTGGAGAGAAAGCGGCCAGCGCCTACTCAGGTGCCTCGGAGCCACTTCCGATCGGCCAATGCCCCCACCGCAAGCATGCCCACGCAACCACTTTATATGACGGCCCTGGGCGGGAAGATTTGATCAAGATCAAATGCTAAGGTGCCGGTGGCCGGGGGGCCCCACCAGAAGGGCAGGGATCGGGGCCACCATCCACGCAGGTCGCGGATGTGGAAGCCGGCTTTGACCTATCGCAATGCGAGCAGGCGCTTCAATCGGCACAAGGGCCCTTTAATAGAGGGCAACGTGCGCGACTGGCGTCCCATAGACACCGCCCCTCAGGGGGTTTGGTTGGAACTCGCCGTGATAGAAAAAGGCGAGGTCTACGCTTTAGCTTTTCCATGCCAGCGCACGGAGCAAGGATGGGTCAATGCGGTGACCCGAGCGCCGGTTCACGTAGACTCGACCAATTGGCGAGAATGGCCGGCTGATCGTCCGTAACATGCCTTGTCGATCGACTTGTCTCGCAAGCCATTCATTTTTGTGCGGGCTATCCGGCCTCGGTCATCGCAGCAAACGCTCGCGTTTTGTCATCGTAGCCAAATAGCTCGGCGTAACGCCCCCAAGCCGTCGCCGTGCGCAACGTTCTCTCCGCGTCGTGGCGGTTTAAATGATCTTCAAGCTTGGTCTCGAATCGGATTCGAGGAGCGCGGTGGCCCTCGCGTTCCTTTAAGACGCGGCAGATGTGTGCCGCGAGGGGAACGAACCGTAGCAAGTGCTCTCTGAACAGCCGCTTGCGCTCATCGGTGTCACCATGGGCGAATACGCGGCCCGCGGCTGTAAGCTTCAAAGCGCCGTCATTGAGCTCGGCAAATTCGAGAATGTGAAGCCCTTCGGCGATTATGAATAGTTCGTTGGTTTTGAGCGCAAGGGAGCTGGCAAGGTGATCTCGAGCTCTGCTTGTCCGTCATATGGCGGTGCAGCAAGAATTGCGATCAGGCCGATGATCCGGTTGACGGAGGCGGGCGGCAGCGGCTGCGCCGCCGCTTCACGGGCCTGCTTCGAAGTGCCGATGGACGCGACCGTTCGCGTCGTCAGCACTGAATAGACGTCGTCCACGATGGCGCCGAACTGTTCATCGAGCCGGTTGCGTGGACGGGGCGATGCCACGGGAATTTCAGCGGCGATGCGGCCGGGGTTCGATGAAAGCACGACAAGACGGTCGCACATCAATACCGCTTCCTCGATATTGTGGGTGACGATCAGAACCGCCTTCGTGGGCAATTGTCCTCCTGTCCATAAATCGAGAAAATCCGTGCGGATGGTTTCGGCGGTCAACACATCGAGCGCCGAAAAAGGCTCGTCCATCAGGAGAACTTCCGGCTGTACCGCGATTGCCCGCGCAAATCCGACTCGCTGACGCATGCCGCCGGAAAGCTCGCGCGGGTACGCGGATTGGAAGCCATCGAGCCCGATCAGATCGATTGCCTGCTCCGCCCGCTGCCTGGAAATTTCGCGTGACAGGCCAAGTGCATCGAGACCAATCTCGACGTTCTCGAGCACTGTCAGCCAGGGGAAGAGCCCAAAGGTCTGGAACACCACGGCGATGCCCTCCGCCGGTCCGGCGAGCGGCGCGTTGCGGTAAACGGCCTCGCCGGATGACGGCTGGATAAGACCACCCGCGATCCGCAGCAGGGTCGATTTGCCCGATCCTGAGCGCCCCAAAAGACCGAGTATCTCCCCGCTGCGCAGTGAGAGATCAATCTTGTCGAGGACCATAAGCGGCTCCCCCGAGCGCTTGGCAAACGCCTTGGACACCGAGCGAAGGTCGATGATGGCGTCTTTTGGATTCACCGCGGTCAAGGCCTCAGTCGAGACGCGTCCGGCGTTCCGCGTAGGCGTATAGCGGGCGCCACAACAGACGATTCATGCCGACCACGAGCACCGACATGGCGGCGATGCCAAGCGCAATTCGTGGATAATCGCCAGCTTGCGTCATTTGCGCGATGTAAGCGCCGAGGCCCGAGCGATTGAGCGTGGTTGGTCCCCAGCTCACCCATTCCGAGACGATGCTCGCGTTCCAGGCGCCGCCGGAGGCCGTGATTGCTCCTGTCACGTAGTATGGGAATATTCCCGGAAGCATGACATCGCGCCACCAGCGCCAGCCGTGGATGCGAAAGGTCGCGGCCGCCTCCTTGAAGTCGGTCGGAAAGGCGCTGGCGCCGGCAATGACATTGAACAGAATGTACCACTGCGTTCCCAGGATCATCAGCGGGCTCAACCAGATCGCCGGCGAAAGGTCGAACCGGACAATCAAATAGACCGCAACCGGGAAAAGCAGATTGGCCGGAAAAGCCGCGAGAAACTGCGCGAGCGGCTGCACTTTTTCCGCCAGGGCGGGGCGCAGTCCGACCGCCACGCCGATGGGCACCCAGATCAGCGTTGCAAGGACGATAAGAACGGCGACACGCAGCAAGGTGATGCCGCCATTGCGTATGACGTCCTTAACGTCGGGCCAAGACAGTTCAGGCCCAGCAACTCGCGACAGGGTCAATACCAGATAAGCGATCAGAAGGAAGACCGATCCGAACCACACGATGTCGACAAAATGGGACCGCGCTGTCCCCTGCTTGTGCGGCCAAGCGGGAAACGGAATTGCAAGCCGGGCACGCGACGCCGCGTCTGCGGCAGTGCTGATCGTTTCGCCGACGCGGCGCAGAAGAGCCGTGCGGTGGAAGAGATCGGCAATCCAGCTATGCGGCACAATGGCCGCTGCAGTCTGCTCATAGCGAAATTTGTCTGCCCATGCCACCAACGGCCGGAACATGAGCTGATCGTAGATCAAAATCGTGATCGTCATGGCGACGATGGCCCAGCCCACCGCCGCAAGATCCCGCTCTGCGAGCGCGCCGGCGACGTACGAGCCGATACCGGGCAGCGCCACATGCAAATCACCGACAGCGATGGCCTCCGATGCGACCACAAAAAACCAGCCGCCCGACATGGACATCATGGTGTTCCAGACCAGACCCGGCATGGCGAACGGGACTTCTAGGCGCCAAAAGCGCTGCCAACCGGACAGCCGAAAGCGGCGGCTTGCCTCATCGAGATCGTAGGGAACGGTGCGCAGCGCCTGAAAAAAGCTGAACGCCATGTTCCAAGCCTGGCTCGTGAAGATCGCAAATATGGCCGCGAGCTCGACGCCGAGTGTCCGGTAAGGAGACAAGGAGACAAAGAAAACGACGGTGAACGATAGATAGCCGAGGACCGGCACGGACTGCAGGACATCCAACAGCGGGATCAGCACCATCTCAGCGCGCCGGCTCTTGGCGGCCAAGGTGCCGTAAACGAGCGTGAATATCAGCGAGGCAACCAAGGCCAACAACATGCGCAATGTCGTGCGCAGCGCGTAGTTGGGCAGCACGCTTGGAGAGAGCGAGATTTCCGGCAGCTTGCCGACCGCGAGCGGCGCGAGCATTTGGCGTGTGCCCGATCCGATCAGGATGATGATGATGACGATCAACGCCAGTGCAACCAGATCCCGCCAATTCGCTCGTGGCGGATGCCAGATCACACCCTTCAATACTTCGGCGTGATGCTCCACGGCTCGCCCCATTCGCAAATGAGAATCAGGCCCCGGACAAATGCAGAAATGCCCTTAGCCAACGGCAAATGCCAGTGCGGCGGCGCCCATGCCGATGAGAAACGTTTCGGCGCCGGAACGCAGCCAGCCGTTGGGTGACCGGTGGCTTTGGGCGGCGCCCACGCAAAAAAACGTCACTCCGGTGGCGATGACGCAGGCCTTGAGACTATCCGATGCGAGATAGGTGACCAGCGGGATGCAGCCGCATAACACAAATGCGATGAAAGTGCTGAGCGCCGCAAGCACCGGCGATCGTTGCGTCGCGGCGAGGCCGTATTCCTCAGCCGCCATCGTCTTTACCCATAAAGCGGGGTTGGAGGTGATGACGGCCACCACCCGATCCAGGTCATCCCCAGAAAAACCTTTCGCGGCGAATATCTGCCGAATCTCTTCCCGTTCATCGTCTGGCACCACCGCAATGTGGCGGCGTTCTATTCCGAGCACACGTTCGTAGTCGTCGCGTTCGGACTTAGTGCCGAAATAATTGCTCGCCGCCATGGCAAAGCCGTCGGCAAGCAGATTGGCGAAGCCCATGAGCAACAGCACCGTTGCCGACAAATCCGCGCCAACGACCCCCGCCACGATCGCGAAAGTCGTTACTATTCCATCGATGCTGCCGTAAATCCAATCACGCAAATAGCTGTTACTCGGCCCGCGCGTGAGCCGGTCGTGGATCGCCTGTTGGCTATGACTGTGCTCCAGAGCTGGCTGCATGCGATCTTCCATCGCTCGCAAATCGCCGACGCGTCATTGATCGAGCGCAATTTCGAACCTGCCGCATTTAACGGCGGCTTCACGTTGATATGAATCAAAGACCTTTCAAGTCTGCCTAGCGAAGATTTCAGCGCTGGTTCACATGACGCCGCAACGAGGGGAGCTAGACGTGCAGACGCAGCCTGAAATCGACTTTCAAGGCCTAAAGGCCACGCCGGCAATCAAGGCCGTGATCGGAGAGCGTGTGGCCGAGCTCGAGGAACGCTGGGGCCGCATCACTGCCTGCCGAGTCATGATCAAGGCGCCGAGCCAGCATCACCGCACCAGTGGACTTTACGAAATCCATATTCATCTTTCGCTTCCGGATGGCCGCGAAGTGAATGTGGCCAGGACACCGACGGCCGACGAGCGTCATGCCGATGTCACGTTCGCCCTGAACGACGCCTTCAAACACGCACGCCGACAGTTACAGGATCGGGTTCGCCGCGTTCAGGGGCAAGTGAAGCATCACGACGCTGCCGCGATCGGCAAGGTCGTGCGGATTGATCCTGCCGGCGAATTTGGCTTCTTGGAGAGTAGTGACGGAGAGGAAATCTATTTTCATCGCAATAGCGTCGTTGACGGCGAATTTTCCGGTCTCCGCGTGGGCTCGCGGGTGACCTATACGGAGGAGATGGGCGAAAAGGGCGCGCAAGCGAGCTCCGTAAGGCTTCTCGGCAAGCACGGCCTGAGGATTTAGCGCAGAGAGGGTCGTCCAATGCTCAGGGATCTATGGAGCGCGCGTAAGCGGGCGACGTTGATTCAAATCAAGGCGTGCCCACGCTAGAGGCCGCAAGGCTTATATGCTTCTCTGTCTGGACGAATTTCAGGAAGCGAATGAGTTCAGAGAAGTGCGCTGCGGAAAAAGACCATATTCGTTGGGTCCTTTATGTACGATCCGGCAGGCCATCGATCACCCAATCTGGCGGTTCTCTGGCCTGCCTTTTTGGCTGCGGCGACGAGCGAAATGGCTGCGGCGGTGGCCAAGCAGTTCACCGATTTCGCCGTCGGGCCCGATGGGGAACCAGGCCGCGAACCGCAATGGACAACGCCACACACGATTAAGCTCGAGTTGGGGACAGTACGGCTGCGGGATTTTGGTCGCGTAGGGCAAAAAGGTCCCCCAACCTTGCTGTGCGCGCCATTTGCCCTGCATAGTGCGGCAATTACCGATCTCGCCCCCGGACACAGTCTCGTCGCAGCATTACACCGGGCCGGCCTCGGCCGGTTGTTCGTCACCGACTGGCGGTCGACGGATGCGCACATGCGCTCTCTCGGCATCGACGATTATCTCGCCGACCTCAATGTGCTGGTGGACGAGATCGGCGCGCCAGTCGATCTCATCGGCCTGTGCCAGGGAGGCTGGATGGCGCTCATCTTCGCGGCGCGTTTCCCAGCCAAGGTCCGCAAGCTAGTCCTCGCCGGCGCTCCGATTGACACCGCCGCGCCGTCCGCGCTCTCGACGCTCGCGGCCGGAAATCCGCTGGCGATGTTCCAGGAATTGGTCAGGCTCGGCGATGGAATACTCCCCGGGCGGAAGGTTCTGAAATTTTGGGGGCCTGAGTCCGTGCCCGCCAAAGACGTTCGAGAGTTGCTGCAGTCGGAGGAGGGGATCGATTCTCCTGCTTTCGTCCAGCTCTGCGCACTGTTCCAGAGTTGGTATACCTGGACGGTCGATCTGCCAGGCCGATTCTTTCTGCAATCCGTCGATAAACTCTACAAACGAAACGAGCTTGCCACCGGATCTTTTGTCGCTTTGGGGCACAAGATCGATCTTGGAGCAATGCGCATCCCGATGTTCCTTTTGGCGGCGCGCGACGATGAGTTGGTGTCGCCGCCGCAGCTATTCGCTTTGGAGCATCTCGCAGGCACTCCTGCGCCCGACTTGCGCAAAGCCCTCACGTCAGGCCGCCATATCGGGTTGTTTGCAGGCAAGCGAACGCTCGAAGATGTTTGGCCCCGCATCGTCGGCTGGCTGGGTGAGGGGTCACCAATCGCTTCGAAAAATGAGCAACCGCGCCACGCAAGCGACAAGTTATCGCATGTTCATCTTGATCTGAATCAACGGTGAATATCGTTGAAACCCTATCTTCAAAACATCGAGGGAGTCTCTTCCGATGACTAAGGAACCACGCAGCGAGCATAAGACGAAATCGGCACCGCATGACATGGCCGCCGAGTTCAGCGCGATGGGAAAGAAGCGTATGGAGGAATTCGCGAGAGTGCAGACGGAGCTTCTCGATCAGATGCGGCAGGCAAATCAGCAATGGATGGAGCGCCTGCAATATCAGACCAATCTAGCCTCCAAGTTAGCCGCTCAATTGGCGACTGTACACTCTGTACCCGAGGCCATGTCGATCTATCGCGAATGGACCAGCCAGCAGCTTGAAATGATGGCCAATGATGGCAAGCATCTCCTTGAAGATACGCAAAAGCTGATTGGGACCACTGCGCGCCTGCTTTCGAACGGCTGGATGTCCAACTGGACGGGCGTCAGCACCTAGGTGGCGCGCGTGCTATTTGGCGTTGCTGCGGCTGTGCCTTACTGATTGGCGCTGAGTGCCTTGCGAGGATAAGTTACCACAAATACCGATAGACTACCGATAAACCGGCAATAATTACTCCATGCGCACGTACTCGCCCGGCGCGTCCGCGAGCGGGGGATAGCCCGCCTGTTGTGCGCCCATAGGCGGTGGGCCCGTGAGAGCGCCCGAGTGTTCGCTGAGCCAAGCGATCCATTGCGGCCACCAGGAACCGTCCTTGCGCAACGCCTCCGCGAGGAACCGGTCCGGGTCCAGATAGTGGTGATCGGTCTTCTTCACGGCGACACGGAAGCTGCGTCCCGGGTGTCCGGGCTCGGAAACGATCCCGGCATTGTGGCCGCCGCTGGTGAGTATGTATGTGACTTCGCTTTCCACCTCCAGGTTGATCTTATAGGTGGAATGCCACGGCGCCACATGATCGCGCTCCGTACCAACCGCGAAAACCGGCATGCTAATGTCTATCAGCGTGACTGGTCGATCGCCGGCCAGAAGGCGGCCTTCCGCGAGATCGTTGTTGAGAAAGAGTTTGCGCAGATATTCCGAATGCATGCGGTACGGCATCCGCGTCGCATCAGCGTTCCAGGCCATCAAGTCGGTCATCGGCTCACGCTCACCGAGCAGGTAATCGTGGATCAGGCGTGACCAGACCATGTCGTTCGACCGCAACATCTCGAACGCGCCGGCCATCTGCCGGCTGTCGAGAAAGCCCTGTTCCCACATCATGTCCTCGAGAAAGGCCACCTGGCTCTCGTCGGTGAACAGCATGAGCTCGCCGGCCTCGGTAAAATCGGTCTGTGCAGCAAACAGTGTGAACGTCGCAATCCGGTCATCGCCATCGCGTGCCATGGCCGCCACCGCGATGGAGAGCAGCGTGCCGCCGAGGCAGTAGCCGGCGGCATGCACCTTGCGGTTAGGAACTATTTGGCCGATCACATCAAGCGCGCTCATCACGCCAAGCGTACGGTAATCGTCCATGCCGAGATCGCGATCGTCCGGCCCGGGATTTTTCCAGGAGACGATGAATACCGTGAACCCTTGCTCGGTGAGATATTTGACCAACGAATTATGCTGTGACAGGTCGAGGATGTAATATTTCATGATCCAGGCCGGCACGATGAGAATCGGCTCTGGCCGCGCCTGTTTGGTTGCCGGTGCGTATTGGATCAGCTCGATGAGACGGTTACGAAACACGACCTTCCCGGGCGTCGCAGCGACGTCGTGCCCGACAATGAAGCTTTCCGTGCCGACCGGCTTTTTGCCGCTGAACTCGCGCTCCCAGTCCTCAACGAAATTCTGCGCACCGCGGACTAAATTTAAGCCGCCGGCACTTAGCGTGCACCAGAGGATTTCGGGATTGGTCGCCGGGATATTGGAGGGCGCGACCGTGTCAAGGAGTTGCCGCGACACGAACTCAACCATGTCCTCGTGATGCTTGGAAACCCCACGCAACCCTGTTGTGGCGTTGTGCCACCATTGCTGCTGCAGCAGGAATCCCTGGTAGATGAAGTTGAAGGGCCATTTGCTCCAGGCTTCGCCGGAGAAGCGGTGGTCCTGTGGCAGCGGCTCGATGCAGGGCGGCACGTTCCCGCCTTCGGCCGCATAGCGACAGGCATAGTTTGCAAAACGTAGCGCCTTGCGGGCCGCCTTATCGACAAGCTGCATGGACTTGCCCGGCGCGTAGATAAAATGTGTGGCCCAGTCCCAATAGGCATCGGCCAGCGCGGCCGGAGAAAGTCCGCCGCTGAAGCGTGCGACGCCGGCATGCAACGAGCGGTCGATAATGTCTCCGACAGCCGTCACCGTGTAGGAATCGCGCTCTTCCGGCTTGATCATTGTACCGGCCGCGACCGATGGCGGTGCGATCTTGCCGCTCGGCGCAAGCGGCAGCTTTGGCGGACTTGTGGCTTCAGCTACGGCGATTTTTTGTAAAGCCGGTCCAGGCGCGGTCATGTGCGTCTCTCCGTGTTGGTTTCTTAGGTTCTTCCCATCGCCCAATCGCACCATGATCTATGTCAATCGCGCCTATTTCTGAGCGCGTGCATCGCCTGAGCGCGAGACGTAATCTACGTAGTTCCCCTTAGGGACGATATCTGAATTTCCCCAGCGGTTTCCGACGGGTAATGGAGAATTGTGACGCTCCTTATACGGGGGAATTACGATGTCCAGGGATCAACAATTTCATGCTGGCCGGCTGCGCGCTTACGCGCGCGCCGTGGATGTACGGCACGAAAATGAGGGCATTCTGTCTACAGCCCTCTACGCAATCGCTAGCGCGATTATCGTGCTGTGGCTGGCCTACCTGTCGTCTGTCACCGCGACCGTTCTGAGCAAATTGAATATTTTGCCGGAACACTTGTCATACAGCGAAACGGTCAATCGCCTTCATAAGACGGACCGGCTTACGATGGCGCCGTTTGATGACAGATGGAATGCGTTCGCAACAAGTGGCAAACCAGATGCAGCGCAACGCAGCGGGCGGATTCCAGACGGCTGCGAGCCGGCGTTTAGTGGTCTCGTCAAGGCCGGAAATTTCAGCTGGCGATGTGTGACATAGACGATTGGTCGCGCGTGCTGGCTTGTTTTTCTCTTTTTGATAGTACCTTCGTGAGCGAACACCACTGAGAATGCCACAGAGGATACCGAAAATGCCGAAGCACCGCGGTCCGTTGTTGATGTTGCCTCTGGCGGCTGCCACGATTATGGCGGCGGCGCCGGCGTTTGGCGCCGACGCTGACAATGGCAGGCGGCTTGCGCACCGATGGTGCGAAGCGTGTCACGTTGTGTCGGCCACACAACGCCGCACGGCTTCCGATCAGGCGCCGACATTCTCGGCAGTCGCAAGGAGGCCGGGCATCGACGCTGCCAAGATTGCGTTCTTCCTGCTCAACCCCCATCCGAAGATGCCGGACATGGCTCTGTCGCGAACGGAAGCAGCCGACCTCGCGGCCTATATTGCCTCGCTGAAATAGCTCGCGGGATCCGCGTACCATGACTAAGCCTATCCCCAATAAAGCCGAAGTTGCCGTGGAGTATCCGGATAAGCTGTACATTGGGACGTTCGAACGGGCATCGCGCTTCGACGCTCACTTCGATGAAGCGGGAATCGCGCTGAGCCTCCATCGCCTCGGTTCAGCTGATGCGCGCAAATCCGTGCGCATGCATTTCCATTACGCACTGTTCGCCGAAATTCTGCACGACCTCGCCAAGACCGTGTCCGCTCTGCCGCTCGCCGATGATGCACACCGCGAGGCGCTTCGCGACGCGGCCAAGGCGCTGTACTTGGCGCTGGCGGTGGGCTCCGCCGACGATGCCTCGAAATCTCCGCCCGGGGATAAGGCGCGGCCGCTGCACACAGTGAAATAGCCTAGCGCATTAGCCTATTGGATCCGATCGCGTTGCCGGGTTTTGTCTGCAAACCGTCCGGCGAACGTCGCTGCTATACGTAGCCGAGCCAGCGCCAGTACGTCGCGCCGAACACTAAGGTCAGCACGTACGCCAGCACCGTAATGGCTATGCCGGTACGCACGAAGTCACGCACGACGAAGGTTTGCGTGCCGTAGGCAAGCATGCCTTGCGGCGAATTGACCGGCAGGAATTGCAGCAATAGCGTCATGCCAAGAACGCTGATTCCGGGCGTCTGCACCTTCTGCATGATCGCGATGATGATCGGGATCATGGTCGAGGCGAGTGCGGTCGCACTGGCGAAGCCGAGATGAATGATGACGAGAAATAGCGCCATCACCGCCAGGATACCGATGCCGGCGAGCTGATTGAGTCCGAACCATTCCACGATAAGACCTGCGAGCCATTGGGCCGCCTGCGTCTGCAGGAGTGCGGTGCCAAGCCCGATGCCGACGCCGAACAAGACGACGGTCCCCAAAGGGATGAGGGCGTTGGCCCGCCGCCAATCCATCACGCCGATCCCGGGTAGGAACAGAAGCGCGACGGCAACAGTGGTCGTCGTTTGGCTGTCGAAGGAATGTAGCTTTCCTTCCGTGGCCCAGAAGCACAGGAGGGTCAAAGAGACCGTGAGGAGCCGCTTTTCCGCGGCAGTCATCGGGCCAAGTTCAGCCAGCGCCTTCGCCACAGCGCCTTCGCCGCCCGGTAATTCCTTCGCTTCGGGCGGCATCATCACCATCATGATGTAGTAGAGGCCGATCGACATCACGATCGAGAATGGCGCAGCGGCGATGAGCCAGCTCAGCCAAGTGACGTCCTGGTGCAGGATCGAATGTATGAAGCCGATCGCGATCATGTTTTGCGCCGCGGCTGTCTTGATGCCGACGTTCCAGATGCTCACGGCCTGAACGGTGGTGATCATCATCATGCCGGCAAAGCGGCTCTTGCGATCCTCCCCGAAAGCCAGAATCACGCCCATCATGATCGGGATCACCGCGGCAGCGCGCGCGGTGGCGCTGGGCACTAGGAACGCCAAGACGATCGCAACGATGATGGTGCCGATGACCACCCGGCTTGTGCGGGCGCCGACGCGGCGCAGTACCACGAGGGCGATGCGGTGGTCGAGGCCGGTGATCGTCATCGCCGCCGCCAGGAACAGGGCCGCCGCAACCAGCGTGAGCGCGACGTTGCTGAAGCCGCTCATCGCAATGGTCAGGCCGGCAACCGTGCCGTACAGTGCATTGGGATTGGCCACATTCGGCGAAATCCCCAGGAGCACGGCCATCAAGGCGGCAATCACCACTGCACTCACTGCGTAATCGAGCGCCTCGGTGACCCAAACCACCACTGCAAAGCCAAAGATCGCCAGCATGCGTTGACCTGCCAGCGGCAATCCGGCCGGCGTCGGCAACATCATAATGGCGAGCAACAGAGCGATTGCGCCGATCAAGCCCCAATATTTTGGCAGCCAGTTTGGCTTCGCGGCGCCAAGCACTGCGGGCGAGCCGCTCTCCGTAACAGCCATTGGTCATCCTCCCGCACTACGCGTCTCAGGATCGAAAGGGCGCAGGATGTGCGCATTGATCCAGGTCAACGAGGGCGAGTGAAAGAATTCAGACTGCAGCCGCGGTCCAAACTAATCGATGCGCAGATGCGCAAAGACCGCCAACTTGATCGTGTCCATCGCCAAGGTGAAGACGAGCGTCGTGGCAATGAGCATTCCGATAATCCACAGCGGCAGCGGACTCATCAAGATACCGAAGGCCGCAAAACAGCCCATCAGGGTGACGTCGCAGGCCGAAGCCAGCGCCATGATCGGCGCCGGGCGTGAGCGCCACAGACGGCCGCGTTCGCGCAAAACATACACGTTGCCCTGTCCGGCGAAGCCGAGCATGACAAACGTCAACGTTTGCGTTTGTTCCGGAGTCAAATCGAGGAAGTACCAACTCAAGCTGAGAATCACCAACAAATAAAACAGCCGGAATGCGCCTAGTGGGATGGCGGCGAGCGTTAGATTGCGTACGCGCCAGGCGTTTGGATACGGGGACGGCCGCGCGCGGTCCGCGGCGCGCGCCATTGTCACGAAGTCGTTGGTCAGCATCGCCAGCGCTTGGAGGAGGGGCGTCAATACGGCGTGGCCGGTTATGATCAGACCGATGCCGAGCACAACGAGGGTCACGCACTTATTGACGAGAATCATCAGTGTATATGTGAGTACACGCTGAAACGCGGACCGGCCTTCGCGTATGGCGGCCACGATGCCGCCAAGCCCGGGTTCGGTCAGCACGATGCCGGCTGCGGCCTTGGCCACATCGGTCGCGGTGGAGACGGCGATGCCCATCTGCGCTTGCCGGAGCGCCGGCGCGTCGTTGGCGCCATCGCCGCACATGCCGACCGCATGTCCTTGGCGCTGAAAGGCCTTCACCAGTTCGAATTTCTGCTCGGGGAATACGCCGGCGTAGACGGCAAAATCATTCGGCCCCACGCTTTCGGGGATTTCTCCGGGCAGGCAGACTTTTCCATCAAGTCCAATCGCATGCGCAATGGTCGCTGCCGTTGCGGCGGCATCGCCGGTGACCATCACCGGAAGCACGCCCAACGAGCGCAATTCGGCCAGCAATTCCGCGGAATCCGGCCGCGGCGGATCGCCGAACGCGACAAAACCGATCAGCTCCAAGGACTCTGCGGGACCGGCAGCCACAGCGAGCGTCCGATATCCGGCGCGGTTCAACGCGTCCAACTGCGATGCGGCGTTTGCATCGATGACCGCAAACGCGGCGACTGCCGCCGGGGCACCCTTGATGATGCGGATCTCCTGCCCACCGGCCATGGCGGTCGCCGTTGCCGATTTGGTCGTGGGATCGAACGGTGTGAAGCTCGTTGCGCCGAGTGGCGCATGGGCCGACGATTTGTCTTTGCTCACTTTCTCGCGGATCGCAGAATCGATCGGATCGTCTCCGGCCGTGGAACTCGCCAGCGCCGCAAAGCCGATGATGTCGGTCTCATCGTAGCCGGACTTAACGGGTTGAACGGCCGCCACCGTCAGTTCGTTCAGCGTAAGTGTACCCGTCTTGTCGGAACAAAGAACATCGATGGTGGCCGCCTCATGCAACGCCGATAGACGGGTCAGAAGCACGCCCTTTGTCGCCAGCGTCCTGGCGCCCAAAGCTGCCGCCAGGGTAAACGTCGCCGGCAATGCCACCGGGACAGCCGACAGCAGCGCGGTAAGTACAAGCAGCGTAATCTGCTGGACACTGATGCTGATCGAGAGTGCGTAGGCCACGATCCCCACGGCGATCACGAAATTGATCACCGTCAGATTGCGTACGACAGCGAGCACGGCTTTCTGCTCGGCGCTTTCGACGTGAGCGATGCTCACCAGTTCGGCCGTCCGGCCATAATAGGTCCGGGCTCCAGTAGCGACGACCGTAGCAGTCGCTTCGCCGCGGCGAACCAGACTCCCCGCATAGGTGGTCTTGCCGGCATCTGTCTCGACTGGAATCGACTCCCCGGTGAGCATCGATTGATCGACCAGCAAGGATCCGCTGGTAAGAGTGATGTCGGCTGGAACGATGTCCCCTAGTGAGACTTGCACAACGTCTCCGGGAACGAGATCAGCTGCCGGCACATCGAGCCACGCATTGTCGCGTTTTACGCGCGATTTCAGCGAGAGCCTCTGTTTGAGCAGCGCCAGAGCGGCACCCGCGCGGTTTTCCTGGACCACGCCAAGGATGACGTTGAGCACCAGTAGCAACGCGATTATCAGCGCGGTCAGCCGCTGACCGATCACAATCTGCAGTAGGATCGTCGCTTCGAGCATCCATGGCACAGGCGCCCAGAAATGGCTCGCAACCCGCTTCAAAATGCTCGTTTTCTCTTCGACAACGGCATTGGCCCCATATTCTGCCCTGCGGCGAGTGGCTTCTGCCGAAGACAAGCCGTCCGGTGCGGGGGAACCGTTCACTGCCGTGTCTTCCATTTGCAGGTTCATGACGAGACTAACAATGCGCGACCAAGCGTCTTGATCTACGTCAAAGCCGCGTCCTGCCAGCCTGCATTACTAATGTTGGCGGAGCGATTGACGGAGGGCGAGTCGCAGAGAAGGAGCATCCAATGGTCACGCGTCGTCAAGTCAATGCCGGGATTCTTTCGACGGCAGCCGCCGTTGCAACTGCGAGCATGGCCGCGGCGCCGGCCTTTGCGCAGACCGCCCAGACGATTGCATTGCCCGCGCCTGTCATGACCGGCGGCAAATCGCTGATGCAGGCGCTGAAGGACCGGCAGTCGATCCGAGAATATGCCGATCGGCCGCTTTCGAACCAGGATCTGTCGAACCTGTTGTGGGCCGCTTGGGTGTCAATCGGACCGCTGGCGACGGTCGCACGGCGCCGCGCTGGCGCGACGCCTATCTCCTGGACATTTATCTCACCAGGGCCGATGGGGTTTGGCATTTTGATCCTAAAGGCCACCGGCTGTTGTTCCACATGACCGGAGATTTAAGAGGTCAGACGACAACCGGCCAGCCGTTTGTTGCTACGGCGCCGCTCAACCTCGTTTACGCCGTGGATACGTCGAAGATGACAGGTGCGACCGAGAACGAGAAAAACGCCGTCGCCGGTGCCACTGCCGCGGTGACCGGTGAAAACGTTTATCTCTATTGCGCGTCCGCGGGGTTGGCGACGGTCTTCCGCGGGAGTGTGCCCGGCGAAATGCTGGCCAAGACGTTGAAACTGGCGCCCGGACAGATCATCCAGTTTGCCCAGACGGTCGGCTATCCGGAGGCTTAGAGCCTTCTGATGTCTGGCGTCAGCGCCTGGGTCGTGCAGCAGGTCACGGTAGGGATGCTACTGTCGTTCACCCGCGCAGCAGTCGTTTCAACCAGCCGTTGCGATCAGTTCTGTTCGGGGGACGCGCGTCTTCAGGGGAGTGGGAGGGCACGCGGAACGGAAGCTTGCCCAAGGTGGTCCAATCCTCCGCGAGCTCCATCCATCCGATGCGGTCGGCCGGGTTAGAGGCGGTCTCCGCCTTGCGCATGCACTCCTGAGCCCGCCGCTGACATTCGTTGGCGCTTTTCACAGGAACTCTCCGCCCGCCGCCGCCAAAACGTACTTTCTGCCGACAAACGTCTGCGGCTAATCAAGCCTACGCGTTCAAAGACAACTGCGACTACGCAAGACTACGACTGCCGCCAAGACCTCGATGTTACGCGTAGCAGCAGCGCGAACAATGCGGCACCCTGTGAATATCTGCGGATAAGTCCGCCCAATATTTTAACTTTGAGGTCCAATGATACCGGGCACGATTCTTGACGGGTGCCGGATCTGCCGCCGCCTCCTCCGCGTCCGCTACGGAGTCGAGGGTAGACGATCCCAGACCTAGCTCCAATCACGCCCGAGACTGGATCGCACTCAGATCTTCGCCATGAAGCCGCCGGACTGGCGCGCCCACAGTTCGGCGTATAGGCCGTGACGGAGCAACAACTCGTGATGAGTGCCCTCTTCAAGGATGCGGCCGTGATCGAGCACGATCAGGCGATCCATGGCCGCAATCGTTGAGAGCCGGTGCGCAATGGCAATCACGGTCTTGCCTGACATGAGGTCCAACAGCTGCTCCTGGATCGCGGCTTCAGCTTCCGAATCAAGAGCGCTTGTCGCCTCATCGAGGATCAGGATCGGCGCGTCCTTCAACAGGACCCGCGCGAGGGCGATCCGCTGGCGCTGGCCACCCGAAAGCTTGATGCCGCGTTCGCCGACGCGCGCCCAATAGCTCTGGCGCCCTTCCGTATCCTCAAGGTCAACAATGAAATCGTGGGCGTGGGCGCGTTTGGCCGCCTCCATCGCGCCCGGCAACCCCGCTTCCGGCCGCCCATAGATGATGTTGTCCAGCACGGAGCGGTGGAGAAGCGACGTGTCCTGCGTCACCATGCCGATGGCGGCGCGTAGGCTCTCCTGAGTCACGTCTGCGATGTCCTGGCCGTCGATCAAGATGCGGCCCTTGTCGAGATTGTAGAAGCGCAGAAGTAGGCTCACGAGCGTCGACTTTCCGGCTCCCGATCGGCCGATCAGGCCGATCTTTTCTCCGCCTTGGATCGTCAGGGATAGTCCGTCGATGACGCGCGCCGGGTCGGCACCCGGCGTTCCCTTGACGCTGCCATAGTTGAATCCAATGGCGTCGAAGCGGATTTCGCCCTTCGTGACCACTAGTGGCTTCGCTCCCGGCCGATCGACGACCGTGTGCGGGTGCGAAATCGTCTCCATCCCATCCTGCACGACACCGATGTTCTCGAAAATGGTCGTGACCAGATTCAAGACCCAACCGGACATCTGCGTGATGCGCACGACCAAAGTGGCGACGAGAGCAATGTCGCCGAGCGAGACCAGATTGCTTGCCCAGAGCCAAAGCGCCAGCGCCATCGTCGCCGTAATGAGCAGCGCGTTGAGCGTGGACAGGGTGGCGGCCATCACCGTTGTGAGTCGCACATAGGACTGATATTTGCCGGTCTGCTCTTCGAGCGCCGCACGGGCATAAGCGTCCTCGTTCTCGGCGTGGGCAAAGAGCTTCACCGTGAGGATGTTGGTGTAGCTGTCCACGATGCGTCCGAGCAGAGTAGATCGCGCCTCGGAGGCCTCCGTCGACCGCTTGCGGATAAGCGGAATGATCCGGCCGAGGGTGATGCCGTAGGCCGCAAACCACGCGATCAGCGGAATCACGAGGAGAGGGTCGGCTCTCCAGAACAGCACCATTGCGCTCAGCCATTGCACCGTTACGAACACGGCAGCGTCGCTCAAGGTGATAAACGAATCCCGTATGGCGGGGGCCGTCTGCATCAGCTTGTTGGCGACACGGCCGGCGAACTCGTTTTGAAAGAACCCGAGGCTTTGCCTCAGCATGTAGCCATGAGTTTGCCAGCGTACGCGGGTCTGAAATGAGGGCGAGAGCACTTGGTTCTTGAGCACTTCGTAGGCAAGGACTATGACCGGGCGCGCTATCAGTACGACGAACAGCATCCACAGCAGCGCACCGGCATGATCGCTGAAAAAGTGCGCCGCACTCGTGGCTCCCTTCATGAGATCGATCAACTGTGCGACGAAAGTCGCGAGCAGCACTTCGCTCACAGCTGCGAGCAAGTCAAAAAAGAGGATGAGGATGAATACCGGCCAAATCGGTTCGACGAAGTGCCAATAGAACGCCAGCAGCGCGCTCGGCGGCATGACAATGGACCGGCGCGCGAACGGATCGATTCTGCTTTCAAACCAGCGCAACATTGAACGGCTCGGATTGATTGGAGCGCATCGCCGCGGGCGCACGATCTACTACTTCCGGCGTCCGCTTCAAGTCCCGGCGAAACGACAAACGCCCCAGGCGAGAGTGCGTTGGATCGCTAGGCGCCCCGCTTTTGTAGCGGCGAGCCGGCTGCTGGTTCAAGCTTTATCGAAGCAACAAGGTCTTATCGCGGGTCTGTGGACTTAGCCGAGGGATTGGCCGAGTGCCAAGCGCAGGCCGTCAAATATGCGTGGCCTGCGGCGGCTATTGTCCCCATACGTATCTTCGGCAGTTCGATTCAAGAAGAGCCGCGTACGCATCGGAGCCGTCTTCGTTAAAGCCGCGATGTATTTCGCAGCGGCTGGCTTATCGCCGATCGTGGCGTAAATGGAGGCGAGCCATGCCTGGACGAGGGACGCTTCGGGCATGACGGTGTTGGCGCGTAGCGCCCAGTCCAGCGCGGCCTGCTCGTGGCCGAGCTCCAACTCAGCCTCGGCGGCGAAGAGATACCAATAGCCCATGGTCGGATCATCGGGAACCGCGACCCGGATGGTTTGAAGGATCTGTTCCAACCCTTTTTCCGGCTGTCCCATTCTCGTCAGGATATTTCCAATCTGGCCCTGCGCCGGAAGGAGGCTCGGGTTGAGTTGGAGACAGCGCTGCATGGACCGCATGCTGGCCTGGTACTGATGGCGGTATTTTTGCAGTAAGGCCAGACTGTAGAGTGCGGAAACGGAATTCGGAGATTTGGCCAGCGCTTCGTTCACTAGCCGCTCAGCCTCGGTAAGATCGGATGGAGGATCGAGATCGATAAAATTCATCGCGGCAACGATCTGAACCCGTGCGACAGCCAACAGTGCGGGCTGATAGTGCGGATTGCGCTGTAGCGCCGCGCCGAATGAGGCCATGGCGTCGGATAGGTTTTCCCGGATGGTGCCGCTCTGTAATGCCAGATAGCCACGGTTAACCAGTTCGCCGGGCGTGAGTCGCGGGCTCGGGCTTGCGCGAACCTCTAGGGCGCTGGCGCGGCCGATTTTGAACGCGAGCATGCGGGCGATTGCACGCGCTGTTTCGTCGGCCAGGAGGGTTGGGTCGGTGCGCTCTCGCTGCAGGACTTCGGACCAAATATTCGTTTGTTTGGCCGTATCGACCAGCTGAAAGTCAATTCTAAGACCTTCGCTATTGCTCTGAACGCGGCCGACAATCGCGTACTGCACGCCCAAGTCCGTCTTGAGGTGCGCGATGTCCATCGGGCGATCGCGATAGGAGTCGGAAGTTTGCTCCGAGATGACCCGCAGGTTGTTGAAGCGGGTGAGGTAGCCGATGAGGTCATGTGTCAGGCCCCGAGCAAACGTCAGATCGCTGGGCTGTCCGGAATTGTCAGCCGCAAAGGGCAAGACTGCAGTGGCTTGGCTACGCTGTAAGCCTGTGAGAGTGAGCCGCGATTTCGGTTCGATTGCCAGCGGCAGTAGGGCAATTGTAACGATCGAAAGGAGGACAACGGATGCTCTTATCGCGGCGTGCGGCGTGTACCGCCAAAAGGAAAGGCCTGCCGACACCGTATCGCTGGGCGTCGGTGTGATGGCGAACGCAGGTTCTGGCAAATTGGGGCGTCCGCGACGTTGATCGGCGGAGGCGCTGCCGTGTTCGGCGTGGAGGCGAGCTGGCCGGCGCCCTGTGCTGCGGGCTGTTCATGAGCAGGCGCCATCGCCGGTTCAAAGTCGCCGCGCTTGATGGAGTCTATCAGAGCGCGTGTTGCAGCCTCGGGGACAACGCCAAGTTCGACGCGCAGGTGATCAACGAGCTGCTTGGCCCGGCCCATTGCGGCTTCGCGCCCCTTGTGGCGCGCCAATAGCTTCAGGGCATTGCGCTGCCGATCCTCCCGCGCCGGATCGAGCGCAACCAAGCGTTCGGCCTCCGCAATAGCGCGGTCTCCATCACCGCTTGCGACGGCATACCGGTAAAGCGCCTCGAAGACGACGCCGGCTGCCGATGAAAGCCGATTGGCCTCCTGACGGTGCCAAGTCTCGAATTCCTCGATATCCAAAGCGAGATCAGGCAAAAATTCTCCACGCCAAAGTTCCGCCGCCCGGGCTAGTTCGTCGGGCGACTCCGACTGAGCAAGCAACACGAAGGTGCGCGCATCCACGGAGATGAGCTGAGCGCTTAGTCCAACAGTTTCGTGATCAACGATGAGGATTTCAGCCGCCAAGCTCAATCCTGCCGCAGCGAAAGCAGGCATTGCCGAAGGCTGTGGCGTGCGACCGCGTCAGGATTGTCACCCCAAAGCAGTGTCGCGAGTTCTTCGCGTCTTGCCCGGTAATCCTGTTTCATCGCCAGGTAGGCCAGCAGCGCCCGGCCCTTTTTGGATCGAATCGAAATCGCAATAGCGCGACCTGCGTTCGCTTCGATCGCGAATGGCCCGAACAGGTGCAACGTCACGTGATTGAGTTTGGACATTGTCCGCCAACGACGAAGCCGATCTTTTGTGTAATTCTATCATCGCGATGTCCAGGTACCAATATCAGAAGAGGGCTTGTACGGCGGCCGCCTCCAACGTTTTGACTGTCCCGGCATCTCCTAAGTGTCTCATTCATCGAAATGTTTCGTTTGACGGTGGAATGACGCCAAGTTGACCGGACCGTGCCATAGAATCGCGTGCGCGAGGGAGGTACCAATGGCACACAAGTGCAGTTTCGTGCTGATTACTTTGGCCGGGTTGCTATTTGCGACAACGGCAAACGCTCAGTCCTTAGAAGGGCCGTTTCGCGGCATGCTGGTGTGTGGTCAATTGAAAACGGCCACCGAGTTGGCAGCGATCTGGGGTTCGGTACCGTTGAGTCCGACGGCAAACTGCATTTGACCTCGACTTGGGAGGACGGTGGCGGCGGTTTTACCGGAGATTATAGCGGCACGGTCACGCCCTCCGGCGGCACTCTCATCGGTGCGGAGACTTGGCGCGCCCCGGACGGATTGATCCAGACGCGAACCTGCACGGCAGCGCTGGTGCCCGTGCGTGATGAAAAGCAGGCGGCCGCACCCAAGTGAGGCGCGCCAATAGGCGCTTGAGCACGCGATGCTGGCAAACGGAGGCGTCGCGCCGGATGGAATCGTCTGCGCGTAGCCCCGCGGCTACCTACTTGGGCCGCCTGCCAGGGCACCGAGTGGGGGTATTGGGGGGCTTCCTGACGCCGGGCCGGCCGCTTCCAGAACGGGTCGGCGAAGCGCAAAATCGGCTGGAAAATCAACGCTGAATTTCCTCGGCCACCGGTACGGCTGAGCTTCGTGGGCGGACAATTCGCGCCATTTTTTGGTGGCTAAACAAAGTGTTAATGTGATATTTCTAAATCGCTCGGTAGCAGTCGGTGTTGCAGGATCAGAGGCGGGGCGAGTGCCGGATCCTGATGGGTGGGTGAGTCAGTTATGCCGCAAGAGTATTATTCTGTTCTCGCGCGTTCGATTGCGGCCGCCGGGCAGGATCACTCGCAATTGCGCGGGGTCATTTACCAACTTGCCCGTATTGAACTGAAAACAGAACTGTTGCGGCGACACGAAGCCGAAATGAAGCAGCAGGTTTCGGCGCTCGAAAATGCCATCAAGCGGATCGAAACCGACATCGTCGAAAACCCAGCTCTCTTGACCTTTACGCCTGGCAGGGTCGTCAACCAGGAGCCGGAAGAGAGCTTGCACGGCGCCGCCCCGAGGGGCCGGCAAAGCTCTCGGAAAGTGATCCGTCCCGAGGTCCTCCCGCCGATAGATGCCAGACGGCCGTTTGAGCAGGAATATTCCTGGCCACGACCGGCCCTGGCCGAATCGCGAGGTGGCCTTGCTGCCCGCCAGCCAGATAATCAGATCCGCGCTACCTTTTGGTGGAATATTCAGGTCGTCGCCGCAACGTTATTGGGCGTTGCGATCTACGCAGTGGGGGAGACGCGTGGCGATCTTCTCAGCTTTGTTACTGGGCGCGGTAACACCGATGCGTCCATCACCCGCGTTGCAGGCGACGACCATTCGGGCCAGAGAGTGGCCGCGCTGCTGGCTACCCCGGCAAATATGCCGAACGGCCGGACCAATCAAACGATCGCCGGAGCGCCGGCTCCTACTTCGTACGGTGTTTATGCCATCGATCGGGGAAAGCTGTCCGATCTTTCGACGTTGCCAATCAAAGTTCCCGATCCACGGGTCGCCATATCGGCGCTGATTGCAACGCCAAGCCCCACCACGCTGCCGGATGGCAAGGTGCGGTTCGTCGCCTATCGCCGCGATTTCAAGAACAACGCGCCGGATAGGGTAACGGTGCGAGTTGTTGCACGGGTGATGCAGACCTTAAGGTTTGACGCAAAAGGAAAAGCGAATACCGCGAACGTTGCAGGATCGTGGGCGGTACGCAGCAAATCCTACCAGATGCGGGTCGCACCCATGGGCGACAATCCCGAGATGATCGTCGTTGAGCCGGAAAGTCCAGATTTCTTGTTCCCGGCAGGCCGATACGCGATGGTGCTGCAAGGAACGGCCTATGATTTCAACGTCGCTGGTCCGATCACAGACACGGCGCAGTGCCTGGAGCGTACGGACGCTCTCGACGTACCGATCTATTCGGAATGCCGCGGCAAGTGATTTCTTGGCCTAGCTACTGGCCAAATGTCAGCGACTTGCGATAGGCGTCGTGCAGGAAGTCGTAGTTGACCGCCGCCCGAAGATCGATGTTCGAGTCGAGACGCCTGTCGCCAAGCAGCATGCCCTGAAGCGAGCGCCATTGGTCGTCGGTGAACTCGCCGTAGCGGACGGCCAACGACCGTAGATGTTCACCCTGACGATCGAGGGCGAAGCGCACGTAGTCGGGGGTCAGCCGCGTATCGTCGAAGGAGACGATCATCGGCACGCTGATCGCGTAGTCCCCGTATACCTTGTTCCATCCCGCGACCATCCCGTCGAGGAAACGACGGACGACCTGTGGCTGTTTTGCGATCGTCTGCTCGCTGGCGAAGAAGACTGAGCCGATCAGATGGATACCATAGCTTTCGGGATTGATGGCGTAATAGTCGATGCCCTTCTGGTTGAGGGCATAATCTTCAACGCCGATGTGGCCAGGCCAAACGTCGACGTCTCCCCGGAGCAGCATGGATAGATCGTCCGCGACCGGTACATGGGTGAGCCCGCTCTGCGGCAGGCCGAGCCATGTAACCAGCGTGTCGTACACCAATTCGCTGCCGTCGCCGGCCCGATAGCCAATTCGTCGGCCGGCGAAATCCTGCGGAGTCCGTATTCCCGATTGCTTGAGGGCATAGAAGATGGTCGGGCTCTCGACGAAACCCGCTGCGAAGGCAACGATCCGGGCGCCCTTGGCGCGCGCGAGCAGGAAGCTGTCGGCCCGCGTAAGGCCGAACGTATCGGAGCCATTTAGGACGGACGATATGGGATCTTCGGCGTTATGGCCGGCGTGTACCTCGAGGTGCAGACCTTCGCGGTCGAATAGTCCGGCTCGTTCTGCCACCATGACGCCGGCGGCGGACGGCTCAAAAGCCGACATCAGGCGCAGGCTGGCGCTAGACACCTTCGGCGCTGCCGTCTGCGGCGGGGCCAAATGCGACTGCGCGGAAAGCTTGTAGGCAAAAAAGATCGCGAGAACGCCGACAGCGAGCGCAGCGGGCAAACGCCAGCGATTTTGCCCCCCTCTGCGCTCACCCATAACCACTCCAATGCCTCAGCGTGTATTCATCTAGGATGTGCGTAGCCTGTGCTTGCGCCCAGGCTGCGCCCTATCGTCGATTACGGTTAATGCGGTCGACGTAGCTGGCGAGCGGTTTGGATGACTGGCCGCTTCGACTTCGCGAACCGAATACCCTCATCAATGCGCCGGTATCTTCAACTCCGGCATCATGACGAAATCATGTTTGCTGCGCAGATTAACACCGGCATCCATCTCGGGCGGCGTTTTGTCCTCGTAACGTAGGCGCAGGTGCGCGGCAATCGTCATGAAATGGATCTGCATTTCGATCCGTGCCAGCAATTCGCCGATGCAATTTCTCGGGCCCGCGGAAAAAGGCAGCAACGCCAACGGATGGCGTTTCTGCGAATGGGCGGGATCGAAGCGGTCCGGATCGAATTGATCTGGATCCTGCCAGAGGGCAGGGTGCCGTTGGATGAAATAGGGCGGGACGTAGATTTCCGTTCCGGCCGGAACGAAGTAGTCACCAAGCTGATCGTCTCTCAGCGCCCTGCGCGTCATCAGCCAGCCGGCCGGATACAGGCGCAGCGTCTCTTCGAGCACTTGACGCGTGTAAGTAAACCTCGACAGATCATCGAGGGACGGGACCTCGCCAACGGGCACGCTGGCGGCCTCTCGGGACAATTTGTCTTCGACGTGTGGGTGTTGAGAGAGCAGGTACCACGCCCAATTCAGGGTACTGGCGGTCGTCTCGTGGCCGGCAACAACGAGAGTCAGGATTTCGTTGACCATCTGCCGCTCGGACATCGGTAGGCCTGTGTCCCGATCGCGGGCTTCCATGAGCATTCCCAGAATGTCGATGGAGCGCTGATTCCGCCTTCGCCTCTCCGCGGCAAGCTCAACAACGAATTTTCCCAAAGACCTGAACTGTTGCGCGAACTGCAGGTTGCGGGCCGTCTCGTCGGAAAGGAGATTGAAGCGCGACATGGCTTGCTCATGGTCGGCTCCGAATATGGTAATGAGCACTACATCCAGGATCATGAGGCTGACGTCGCGAGTCACATTGACTTTCTGCTTGTCCCGAGCCGCCTGTTGCCATCTTTCGCACAACGCGACATTGGCCTTGGTAATGACATCAGTCAGGGCGCCGATCGCGCTGCGATGGAACGCCGGCTGGATCATCCGCCTCTGCTTTTTCCAGAGCTCACCCTCGCTCACCATAAGGCCGCTGCCGAGCAGCAAGGCAATGCGCTTGATGGCCTGGCCCTTTGGGTAGTTCTGCCACTTCTTGCGGAGGACGTGCTGAGCGTACTCGGGCGCTCTGATGGCGTAGACGTTCGTGCCGTAGGCAGAGGCCTTGTAGATGTCTCCGTACGCCCTGAACTGTCTGTCCATCCAGACTAAGAGGTCTTCGCTCGTGTCGTATTTTTCTTGGGGTCCCGGGGGAATTCGCCCACAGTCAGCCGAAGGCGCCGGTTGCCTCGGCGGCAAAGACGCATCAAGTTTTCTGGTTGGGAAGCCGGACAGCACTTTTTGCGACGCCAAGACGCATCACCCCACTCGCCTCTTTGCCTGACCCCAAGCCCTAGCTGGAGCCACGCCGTCCGCCGCAATATCTTGATAGCTATCTCGGCCGATTATTAGTTGATAACCATCTAGCCAATTATTACTTGACGCCGCGCGATTTGCTAGATGCCGCTCGAGTTATATTTTTCTTGGGGTCCAGGGGACGCGGCGATAGTCGACCCGAAGGCGCCGGTCGCCCTGGCGGCAATGGCGCATCGAATTTTTTGGCTCGGCGGCCGGATTAGGCTTTCTGAGATTTCAAGATGCGCTACTTCGCTCGTGTCTTTCGCAACACCTGCGGTGTTATGTCGGCCAGCGTTAGGCCGACGCGATTGCTGATGCCAAACAAGGCCGTTTCCGTATAAGCCAAATCCCCTATTTGCGGTCGATCCGGGCCAAGGAAATACCGGGGCGCCTGTCCAACATATTTGCCAAAGAGCCCGGGGACTGGACCATTGGCGTCGAGGATCACCAATAGCTGAAGCTTTCGCGCAAGATACAACCCGATAGGTCGTGCAAATCGGACAAAATCCTCGACGCCGCGACAATATATCAATTGCGCACACGGCAGGTGCTTGACCGACCGAGATCGAAAGACGAACGGATAGGCCTGCTCATCCGTGACGCACCAAAGGCTTGTGCAGCCAAATTCCGCATGCTCCAAAAGCAACTCGCGGTCATGCGGATTGAACGGTGCGTCCGGTTCATCGCGCGCACTGATGATACGGACAGGAATATCCTTAGGATTCCGGCTGAAAACGGGGATCGCGATAAACATCCCGTCGCTGTACTTGGTGTATCCAGATGCTTCCACCATTTTGTGAGTATGCGGCGCGGCGGTAACATTGAGAACAGTTACACTCTTGTCCTTGAGCGCCCGGGATATAAGCAGCGGTGCATAGATCCTAAAAGCCGGATCAACATACAAACTTGAGCCATTGCACCGGATGCAGGCCGTTTCATCCTTCCAAATCGTGGAAAAGATTAAGATTATGGTGCCGACCAACTGGCCGTCGCTTTCGATGACATATCCATAGCGCGGAAATCCCGCCGGCACTGACCGGCGGCTCAAGCCGGCGAAAACGCGCTGCCAAAACTCGCGCGGGCGCACATACTCATATCCGCGCGCGAGCAAGTCCACCAGCTCCGGTATATCGGCCTCGCTGATCTCACGTGGTCTGATGCTATTGGGGGTACCTACGTTGGTTCGCGCGGCCTGCATCGGCGCATAATGCATGCGAAAAGCTAGACTAGTAAACAAGCCTATCTAGTTAGTTCCGATCAAGCCGCCGTCTTTGGGAAGTAAAGGTTACCGTCAGAAATGTCGGGTCAAATCCAAAGCGCCAGATCGCACCGACGGTCGGTGTGAACGTTGATCAGCCTAGCGCAGCAGCTTGATGACCGCAGGTAACGAACAGCACGATGCGAGGTCCACAAAGCCGAAGGTAGCGCAGCCGCAGCGCGTACTGGCGGTCCCGGTAACGGGCGCGGATCGCCGACCGCGCTTAGAACTGCTCTTTGACCTCGAACCGGAATCGTTTTAAGGTCGGAAAAATGCCGAGTATCGAATCTTTTTTCTCCCAAGGCGGTACGCTCATCAGGATACAGTCTTCGGTCATGTAATAGCAGGCCTGCACCTTGATGCTTACGCCACAGTCATTGGCCGCTCTAATCCAGTGCTGATAGATATTTTTGTTGACGACCTCGGGCTTTGCATAGCCTACGATCGTAAGGCAGGTCTTGCCGAGTGGGCTCATGTGATGCTTGGACAGATTGTCTTGTACCGGGGGAAAGCCGCCCGGCACGAGAAACTCCTGCGCGATCGCACTTCGTCCAAACACGGTCAGAGCAATCGATAGAAAGAGCCAAGTGCGCAACATTCTGCAGGTCTCCCACGTATCGAAGACGGCGCAGCGGCCGTTTTTCAGCGCGCGCCATTTTCGTAGGCCTTAACGAAATCGCCTATCGTCACCGGCAACTGCATATCCTCGCATTTCGAGAACGGATGCACGCCAAGCCGGTCTTCCAAGCGGGCAACAAGCACCGCGACGCTGAGCGAATCAAGTCCAGACTCGAGTAATACGAGATCATCATTGAGCGGAGGCAGCGCCTTACCCTGCTCGCGCGCAACCTGCGCGATCTGGTCCATTATGGTTAATCTTATGGACATCGTTGAGGTGCCTACGCTTGGCTTGTTGTTCTCGGTATATTCAGTAACGCTTACAAACAAGTTCATGATACGGCGGAGCCGCCGTCAAAGCTAATGGTTGGTACCGTGCCTGGTGTGCGTTGTCGTCAGATCACTGATGCTGATATTCCTGCTGTTGTCGCGCTACTGGCGCGCGGATTTCCAAGCGCTGATCGGAATTTCTGGCAGCGTGGGTTGCACCAACTGGGCAGGCTGCGGCCGCCGCCCGGTCTGCCCAAATATGGTTACTTGCTCGACAACGAGGGGACCGCGGTTGGTACAATCTTGCTGATCTGCTCGACGATGCGCGCTGGTGACAAACCTGTCACGCGATGCAACCTCTCAAGCTGGTACGTCGAACCTGCCTTCCGCGCCTACGCACCGCTGTTAACCTCGCGGGCCCACGCACACAAAGACGTGACTTATCTGAATGTTTCTCCGCACCCAAACACGTGGCCTATTATCGAAGCACAAGGTTTCTCTCGCTACTGCGATGGCAAATTCTTCGCCATTCCGATGCTAAACAAAATGTTCGGCAAACCTGATGGTGTGCATGTGTTCAACGCACGCGTACACCCCACCGTTGGTTTTGACCCGTTCGAACAAGAGATGTTGTTGCAGCATGCGAAGTTTGGCTGCATCAGCCTGTGGTGCGCGACGTCCGAAGACGCCTATCCGTTTGTGTTTCGGCCACGGCGCATCAAGAATGTTGTTCCTGGCGTGCAGCTCATCTATTGCCGCGATACCAGCGACTTCGTCCGTTTTGCTGGACCGATCGGACGGGTCCTGGCGCGTCGCGGAAAAGCGCTTGTCGTGATCGATGCGAACGGTCCCATACCCGGATTGAGCGGAGTGTTTCGGCCCAGCAACACGCCGAAATACTACCGAGGCCCGGAGCGCCCGCGTTTGGGTGACCTCGCCTACACCGAATGCGTGGTGCTGGGCGTTTAGTTTTTCTCCAGCCTGACTCATGGACAGCCGTGATCCAAAATCACGGCTCGGACCCTGTCGAGCTTGCCGATCGCGACTTGGCAATCTGAGCCGGCATTCACCGGGGGCCGGCGCGGTTGATCCGCAGCATTACTCCGCCGGTTTCTCGATAACGATGTGATAATCGCCGCTGCTGAGCTTCCGTCGCAAGACGATCTCCAAGGCGCGTATAAGCGCGTTCAAAGCTCGCGCGACCGCGGGCTGCTTTTTGCGCAAAGTGCTGAGATGACTCGATTCGAATTCCCTGAAATAGAGGACCCTGCAGCCGCGTGACTTGCAGAATTCGATCAGTCTCTGCGGCGATACAAGCGGGTGATAGACCACCGGAAACGGAAAGCTGCCGGGCCGACCCGCGTCCTTGCTTCGAAGCACGGCGCGGTAAAACCACACATGAAACCAATGCGGCGTGTATCGTGTCGCCAAGCCGGAAAACGAATGCGGGTTGGGTGCTGCAATGAACGTGAGGCCGCCCGGCGCGAGCGCTTCGAGGAAATGATCGATGGCCCGGTCGGGGCGCTCGATGTGCTCGATCACATTGTAGCAGACGACGAGATCGAAGGTTGCCGATGGGAATCGCTGCACCTGGATGTCGCCGCATATCTTGGATCGGGCGTACTTATTTTTCTGCAATTGGGTGTCGTCGATATCGACGATGGTGATGTCGGCGCCGCGGAGCAGGTCGGGCGGCAAATAGGAGGTCGCGCCGCCGCCGGCTTCATAGATGCGGATTGTCCTGCCGGCAAAACGCTCACGCAGCAAATTTTGTACGATCGCCAAGGCGGGCACGAGACCGTCATTGAATATCTCGTGCATGGCCAGGGCATTTCGTACGTCAGCCGAATTCGACGGTATCATGATGCTTCGCCGTGGTCGCGGTAATGCGGATTTTGCTATCGATTTGTCGTCACGCGACCATGGCCGCGGCCAGCGTCGACCACATTCGCTTTCGTCGGTAATTGACGTCGAGCGGCAGCGGCCGCAGGGGCAATCCGTCGGCTCTCTTGTAATACTGACGCATCCATGTGTAGCGGTCGCTGAGGCCCCACGTGGCGATCGATATTGGCCGGGCTACCGAAAAAACGATGTCGAGATATTCGGCAGCGTGGTGAGCGACGGCGACGTCACGCTCCTCCACGTTACCGAGAATCTTCCAGTCGTTGACATCCAGTTCCGTGATCATCAGCCGATAGCCGAGCTTGACG
>JBAUYV010000006.1:0-3139 GCA_049584975.1 Xanthobacteraceae bacterium
GACCGATGACGGGCAAGCCGACGAGTTTGTCGCCCAGCTCAACACCCTGCTTGCAGACCGGAAATGGTGGAGCGCCGATCGTCGGGGGGACGCCGAGCGGGACTTCGCGCCGCAGATCATCTCAGCCTTCTTCGATGGCATGGAGTCGGGCCGTCTAGACACTGCGCAGCTGCGGGACTCGCACATCCCATTGCCGGGGCGCGATGAGGGTTATTCGCGGGTCCTTCTGGCCGGGACGACAGGTTCGGGCAAGACGACCGTCGTGAGGCACGCCATCGGCTCCAGCCACGAGCATGACCGCTTCCCGTCGACTTCGACCGCCCGGACCACGATAGCGGATACCGAGATCGTCACCGCCGATGGTCCGTTCAAAGCCGCCGTCACCTTCATGTCGGAGTTTGAAGTCCGGGCGCACATTGACGAGTGCATCGAGGCAGCTTGCCTCGCGGCGATCGAGGGTCAGACCGACGCCAAGGTCACCGCTGCACTGCTCATGCACCGCGAGCAGCGCTTCCGGTTGTCTTATATCCTCGGGGATTGGAGCGTCGATGAGCCTACCGACGAAGACGATTTTTCGTTCGATTCGGCGACACCGATAGCGGCAGGGAACCCGGACGAAGAGGATACCGTATCGGAGGACGAGCGGCGGGCGAACGGGGATCGTATTGCCGGTTATGTCGGCCGGGTGCGGACGCTGGCAACACAAATCAACAATCAGAACGCCTCCGATCTTGGGTCGCTGGCAACGCAGTCGACGCCAGACGACAAGGCGGCGTGGATGGAACTCTATAGCGATCGCCTCTTTGAGAGCGAAGACTTTGCCAAGCTCGCCCTTGATATTAGGGACGAGATCGAGGGCAGGTTTGACTTGCTTGATCCAGCGAACCTCGAACGCTCGCCTACGGGCTGGCCCGTGGTGTGGACTTTCGAAAGCGCCGATCGCGAAGCTTTCCTGCGCCAGGTTCGCTGGTTTTCGAGCAATCATTTTCAGCAGTTCGGCAAGCTGCTCACGCCCCTCGTCGATGGCATTCGCGTACGCGGGCCATTCCGCCCGCTTCGCAAGGAGTTGCAGGTTGCCGAGAAGCTGGTTTTGCTCGACGGTCAAGGCCTTGGCCATACGGCGGAGTCCGCTTCAAGCATCTCGACCAAAATCACGAGGCGATTTGCCAATGCGGACCTGATCCTGCTCGTAGACAGTGCGCAGCAACCTATGCAGGCCGCCCCGCTCGCGTTGCTGCGGGCGGCCGGAAGCGCCGGGTACGCAGACAAGCTCGCGCTGGCCTTCACGCATTTCGATCAGGTCAAGGGCGATAATCTCCAGAGCGTGGCTCAAAAGCGGACCCATGTTGTTGCCAGCATCACCAACGCGGTTGCGGGGCTGCGCCAGGTGCTTGGCGCGCCGGTCGCCACCGCGCTGGAACGCCGGCTCGAAGAGCGCGCCTTCCTCTTCGGTGCGCTTGACCGGGAGATCGAGGCGGTTCCGTCCGGCGTCATCAAGGAAATGAGCCGACTGCTTGTGTTATTGCAATCCGCTGCCGCGCCGGAGAAGCCGGCCGAGGCCGCGCCGGTCTATGCGATGAGCGGTCTAGAACTCGCTCTGCACGACGCGGTGGAAAGCTTTCTGCGACCGTGGGAAGCACGGCTTGGGCTTGCCTACCGAGACGGGATTAGGACAGAACACTGGACGCGGATCAAGGCGCTGTCGCGCCGGTTTGCGAATGCCTGGGGCGATGAGTACGACAATCTACGCCCCGCGAGCGACCTGATCGGCAGGCTTCAAGAGGAAATCTCGCGATGGCTCGACAGTCCCGCCGGGTGGACGCGCGAGCCTGAGGATGAGGACGAGCGTATGGCTGCCCTGAATCCCGTGCGCAGCGCTGTGTTCAACGCCCTTCACAACCTCGTGAAAGAGCGTCTCGCGGACCGGCATCGGGATGACTGGCTGAATGCCTATACGTATTCGGGTCCCGGGTCCGGCTCCCGCCGGGCCGGCGAAATTCGGCGCATCTATGAGGACAGTGCGCCACCCATCAGTTCGGCCATGAAACCGCTGGCGCGCGCTTTCCTCGAGGATATGGTGGGTATCGTCAGGGTCTCTGTCGAGAAATCGGGCGGACATTTCGAAGTGCCGAAGGCGGCATAAAGGTCTGCGTGCGGGCGAGGCCGCGCCGCCGGCGGTCATGAAACTTGCCTCCGCCGTTCGCTGAGCGGCGGAGGCAGGTGCTTAGGAGCTCTGCGATGAACCCCAAGAGCTTCGCGCCATGCCTCGCAGGCGCAAGAGACGAGCGACAGCCAAAGCCCGAGCCGAAACGTTAGCACCCCCGCGCTCCCGGCGAGAGTATTGCGCCTTGTCATCTGTGTTCATCCAAAAGGCCGAGAAAGCCGTTCCGGCAGACGCCTTGACCGGGATGACGACGGCAATAGGCCGTGTCAAAGCCCGCGCTAGACCCTAAACCGACCATCTCCGGCTGGGGTTTTCCGAGGCAATTGTCGGACAATCGTCGGGCCGCAATCGCCCGGTCGGACCAGCCACTGTCAAGAATGCCCCACATCTCTGCGATATCGTCGTCTTTGGCCTGCTGTTCAACCTGACGTTTGAGCTCGCCCCGGCGCCGCTTGTCGACCTCTTCCTTCGACCCCGCTATCGTCCCAAAAGCCCAGTCCGAGCAGGCGCACAGGTCAGCGCGTAGGAAATGTCCGCCATCGCGACCGCCGCCGGATACTTTTCGATGACGCCGGCGCGCCGCGCCGCGCTGAGCGCTTCGGTGAGCAATTTCTTCAGCGAATAGCGATGCTTTTTCGTGGGACCGGCGGGGTAGATGATGGTCGGGTGTATGGCGCCGGTCAGGCGATTGAGAACGACGAGCTGATAGCTCAGCAGCCGGTTCATGCGGCCAGGCATGCAAAGTTCCTCGCCCGAGCCTCTCACGAATTCGGTGTCAAACCCGATGATGATGTCGGGGCGTTGCACGCCGGCGCCGTTGCGGCAACTGCGGTCATTCCTGACGCCGGCGGATTGAGAGCGAAATCGTTTGTTGGCGAGCTGTATCAACCCTTCTTTGCAGGCGCTCGCTTCTTGGGCGCAATTCTGAGCGAGACGCCGATATTCGTAGCTTTTTGACGCGTCGCGCCCGCCGTT
>JBAUYV010000007.1:0-3138 GCA_049584975.1 Xanthobacteraceae bacterium
AGCTCATGGAAAATCAGTACCGCATCGGGCTTCTGCGTATGGAGCGCGCCATCAAGGAGCGCATGTCATCGGTCGATATCGACACGGTGATGCCGCAGGACCTGATCAACGCCAAGCCGGCGGCGGCCGCGGTGCGCGAGTTCTTCGGCTCCTCGCAGCTGTCGCAGTTCATGGACCAGACCAACCCGCTGTCGGAGATCACTCACAAGCGGCGTCTGTCGGCGCTTGGTCCGGGCGGACTCACGCGCGAGCGCGCCGGCTTCGAAGTTCGCGACGTGCACCCGACCCATTACGGCCGCATCTGTCCGATCGAGACGCCGGAAGGACCGAACATCGGCCTGATCAATTCGCTCGCCACCTACGCGCGGGTGAACAAGTACGGCTTCGTCGAGACGCCGTATCGCAAGGTGAAGGACGGCCGCGTCACCGATGAGGTGATCTATCTGTCGGCCATGGAGGAGGGGCGCTACACCGTCGCCCAAGCCAATTCCGCCATCGACCCCAAGGGCCGCTTCACCGACGATCTCGTGGTCGTGCGTCACGCCGGCGACGTGCAGCTCATTCCGCCGGACAAAGTGGACTTCATGGACGTGTCGCCGAAGCAGCTTGTTTCGGTGGCGGCGGCGCTCATTCCGTTCCTGGAGAACGATGACGCCAACCGCGCGCTCATGGGCTCCAACATGCAGCGTCAAGCAGTGCCGCTCGTACGCGCTGAGGCGCCGTTCGTCGGCACCGGCATGGAAGGCGTGGTCGCCCGCGACTCCGGCGCTGCGATTGCCGCGCGCCGCACCGGCGTGGTCGATCAGGTCGACTCCACCCGTATCGTCATCCGCGCTACCGACGAGGCCGACCCGGCCAAGCCCGGCGTCGACATCTACCGGCTGATGAAGTTCCAGCGCTCCAACCAGAACACCTGCATCAACCAGCGGCCGCTGGTGAAGGTGGGCGATCAGGTCAAGCGCGGCGACATCATCGCCGACGGTCCGTCGACCGATCTCGGGGAGCTCGCGCTCGGCCGCAACGTGCTGGTCGCGTTCATGCCGTGGAACGGCTACAACTTCGAGGACTCGATCCTGCTCTCCGAGCGGATCGTCAAGGACGACGTCTTCACATCGATCCATATCGAGGAATTCGAGGTGATGGCGCGCGATACCAAGCTCGGCCCCGAGGAAATCACCCGCGATATTCCGAACGTCTCGGAAGAGACGCTGAAGAATCTCGACGAAGCGGGCATCGTCTATATCGGCGCCGAGGTGCGCGCCGGCGATATCCTCGTCGGCAAGATCACGCCGAAGGGCGAAAGCCCGATGACGCCGGAGGAAAAACTCCTGCGCGCCATCTTCGGCGAGAAGGCCTCCGACGTGCGCGACACGAGCTTGCGCGTGCCGCCGGGCGTCCAAGGCACGGTCGTCGAAGTCCGTGTGTTCAATCGCCATGGCGTCGAAAAGGACGAGCGCGCACTCGCCATCGAGCGTGAAGAAATCGAACGTCTCGCCAAGGATCGCGATGACGAACAGGCGATTCTCGACCGCAACGTCTACGGCCGCCTCGCCGAGCTGTTGGAGGGCCGCCAGGGCATTGCCGGACCGAAGGGCTTCAAGAAGGACACCAAGATCACCCGCGCGGTGCTCGATGACTATCCGCGCCCCCAGTGGTGGATGTTCGCCTCGCCCAACGACAAGGTGATGGCGGAGATCGAAGCCATCCGTAAGCAGTACGACGAATCGAAGAAGCGGCTCGAGCAGCGCTTCCTCGACAAGGTCGAGAAGCTGCAGCGCGGCGACGAACTGCCGCCCGGCGTGATGAAGATGGTCAAAGTCTTCGTCGCGGTGAAGCGCAAGATCCAGCCCGGTGACAAGATGGCCGGCCGTCACGGCAACAAGGGCGTGGTGTCGAAGATCGTGCCGATCGAAGACATGCCGTTCCTCGCTGACGGCACCCAGGTCGACATCGTGCTCAATCCGCTCGGCGTGCCGAGCCGTATGAATGTCGGTCAGATTCTCGAGACCCATCTCGGCTGGGCTTGCGCCGGCCTGGGCCTCAAGATCGGCAACGCGGTCGACCTCTATCACGGCAAGCATGATCCGAAGCCGCTGAAAGAGCTGTTGCGCAAGGTCTACGGCGAAGACGAGACCATCAAGTCGCTCGATGAGAAGGGCCTCATCGAGCTTGGCACCAATCTGCGGCATGGCGTGCCGATTTCGACGCCGGTGTTCGACGGCGCCAAGGAGGCGGATATCGAGCACATGCTCGATCTTGCGGGTCTCGACCATTCCGGCCAGGTCACCCTGTTCGATGGGCGCACCGGAGAAACGTTCGACCGCAAAGTCACCGTCGGGCACATCTACATGCTGAAGCTGCATCACCTCGTGGACGACAAGATCCACGCCCGGTCGATCGGTCCTTACAGCCTCGTCACCCAGCAGCCGTTGGGCGGCAAGGCACAGTTCGGCGGCCAGCGCTTCGGCGAAATGGAGGTGTGGGCGCTCGAAGCCTACGGCGCCGCTTACACGCTGCAGGAGATGCTGACCGTGAAGTCCGACGACGTCGCCGGCCGCACCAAGGTCTACGAATCGATCGTGCGCGGCGACGACGCTTTCGAGTCCGGTATTCCGGAAAGCTTCAACGTGCTGGTCAAGGAGATGCGTTCGCTCGGTCTCAACGTCGACCTGCACAACTCCAAGCAACAGCGCGGCGGTGGCGGCGATGTTTCCGAGGCCGCGGAATAACAGCCTAAGGGAGAGCAGCGACGGCGCCGCTCTCCCGGAGTCATCGCCTGCGAAGGCAGGCGATCCAGTAACCCGCAGCGTCGGTGATTACTCGATGCCCCGGCGCGGGGCATGACGGGACAGAGAAATTTTTCGGGCTGCCGAGGCAGCCAAGGAGAAGCAGATGAATCAAGAGATCATGAATCTTTTCAGCCCGCAGGTGCCGGTTCAGGTCTTTGACCAGATCCGGATATCGATCGCGAGCCCGGAAAAGATTCTGTCGTGGTCGTTCGGCGAGATCAAGAAGCCGGAGACGATCAACTACCGCACGTTCAAGCCCGAGCGTGACGGCCTGTTCTGCGCCCGCATCTTTGGTCCGATCAAGGACTACGAGTGCCTGTGCGGCAAATATAAGCGGATGAAGTACAAG
>JBAUYV010000008.1:0-5399 GCA_049584975.1 Xanthobacteraceae bacterium
ATTCGGTTACAGGTACGCCGCTACGGATTCCTTATGGCAACAAGGAGGTCGCTCTGAAGCTTGGCGCCCGCTATCGCTCGGGTGGATGGTATGCCCCACCTGGAGTTGATCTTTCTGCATTCGGAGAGCGCGGATGGCTGTAACGCCGGGCGTGTGCGCCCCCTCCGTTAACTCCGATCTGAAAAACGCGTCAAAGCAGTGACCGGTTGCACAATCAAATCCTCGGCTGCCGCCGATTTACGTCCACTCCCATCCTTTGAGGCGCGAGCATGGCCGTCTGACTGACGCGATGTGAGAACCCACATTTGTTTCGGTCATCCGCCTGCGATCAAAGACGTTTAGGCCAAGCTTCAGGAGCCAAGTCTCATGTTCGATTTCGACCGCGTCATCGAGCGCCGCGGCACACACGCTTCTAAGTGGGACAACATCGCTCGTCTTTCGGGCATCGAGTCTCCTGATGCGATTCCGATGTGGGTGGCGGACATGGATTTCTCCGCGCCGCCTGGGGTGACGTCAGCGCTTGCTGCCGAGATCCAACGCGGCGTCCACGGCTATTACGCAGACACGGGTAGCTGGGCAGCCGCGCTCGCAGATTGGATGGCGCGCCGCCATGGCCTGCGGGTAGATCCCAGTTGGGTGAGCCCAACGCCCGGGATTGTTTCTGGGCTCGGTCTTATTCTTCAGGCTGTAAGTTCGTCCGGCGACGAAGTCGCCGTCTTTCCGCCGGCGTATCACGCATTTCGCAAGATCATCCTCGCCAATGAGCGGCGCATTCTCGATGTGCAGCTTCTTATCGAGGCTGATGGGCGCTACTCGATGGATCTTGAAGCGCTGCACGCTAAGTTGACGCCTCGAACGAAAGTCGTTTTCCTCTGCAGCCCACACAATCCCGGTGGTACCGTCTGGTCGGCCGCCGAGCTTCGCGCGCTGGCAGCATTATGCGTCGAGCGTGACTTAATCTTGGTTTCCGACGAAATCCATTGCGATCTCGTCTTCGACGGTGCGAAGCACACACCAACAATTTCTGCCGCGCCTGAGATCGCGGATCGTCTGATCACGTGCGTCGCTGCGACGAAGACCTTCAATCTCGCTGGCGCGCATGTGGGCGCGTGTATCACGTCGAACGCCACGCTGAAGCGCAGGCTTGATGCGTGCATTGCGGCGAGCGGCCTTGGCTCTTACAACAGGTTCGGCATGATCGCGACAGAGGCGGCTTGGCGGACAGGTGAAATGTGGCTTGATCACTTGCTGCCCTATCTCGCCGAGAACCGCGATCTATTCGATGTGCGCATTCAGGCCGCAGTGCCGGGCGCACGCTCGATGCGTCTCGACGCCACCTACCTCGCATGGGTCGATTTTTCAGGAACGAATCTGGCCCCCAAAGAGGTTGCCAACAGAGTCAAGAAGCGCGCTCGTATCTTTGCCAGCCCCGGCGAGCAGTTTGGACCGGGCGGAGAGACATGGCTGCGCTTCAATTTTGCCACGCCGCGCCCGATACTCGAGGAAGCTCTTTCGCGATTTGAGGACGCATTTCAGGATTTGCGCATGCGCAACTGAGCGCCAGGTGGGAGGCCGACCGCTATCAATGTGATTATTAGAGCACACGTGAACAAGCACCGAAGTGTGACCCATCCAACAAAAGAAGATCATCAGGTTTGGCGCGCCGATCGGTGACGAAACCCTACGCCCATCGACATCTGTCTCTTTGCGACCGTGGTCATTCAGACTTTCACCAAGGCCGATGACTCAATGTGTATTGCTTCTCAGAGGCGGTCGACGCAGAGAAGTTTTTGCGACGGTTCGAGAGGGTGAGAAGTTCGTGGGGCAAAGGCCGTAATTGGGCTCGGTGGAGTCAGAAAGTCCTCTGTTCCTCGCCGCATTCATTGCACGTGAACAACACCCGAACCTGTCCGTGAGTCGCTGACACGCGATTTAGCCCACCGCACTTTTTGCATTTGCTCTCTATCCGAGTCGGCCCCTGCGTTACGGTGAGGCGTTTACGTTCCAATGCCTCTTTTACCAAACGCTCGGTCTCGTCGCGCATTGCTTGTTTTGACATTTCATACTTTCCCGTTACGGCACGATAACCATTACAGGCGCTCGTGAGCCTCGGCAAATGAACTTATCTTGCCACCATGACGGTCCGTTTACCTACCGAGAGCGACGGTATTGTTGCATTGCGCAAGTGTCGAAGAGCAAGTCTCTCCGCTCATCTATTGATTCGGCCTTTCCGCTTGATAAAGAGTGCCAGAGATCCGTCGGGCTGTTTGAATGTGGCCGCGTATCAACAACATGCGTGACCACTGCTGCGTGTCGACCCGTCTGGGTCCGGACACCGTGCTCATCCTAATGGACATGTTTCTCGCCCTCTTTTCATCATGAGAGCGGATGCGCACGTGCTGCCGGTTGATTTTGAGCGGGCGCTAAAATTGCCGCGCTAGGGCCCTGGGGAACCCAATAGTTCCACATCCGAATATGTGGTCGCCGCAATTACCCTGACCGTTACGCCGTTGGTAGAAAATACCAAATCCCCATCCACCACGCTCAAGCTATCGGCAGTGATATTTACCGACTGATTGTTCGTCCGCGTTACCTTCCAAGTATGTTGAACTCTACCCAGCTTCGGCTTTCTTGCTTTCGCCATACACCCTCCGCTATGTTATACTGACCAGCTCATATGACGTTCACCGCCAAACAGCAACATGAGCACTACCTGCATGAGACCCCGCATTATTTTTATTCACGGCAACCAATCATCACACTGGTCTGGATCATGGGCACCGTGGCTCAAACAAGAACTGGAAAGAAATGGATACCAGACTTTCTTTGAGACTTTCCCCGACTCAATCATTGCTCGTGCGAAGTACTGGCTTCCGTTTTTAGAAGAGCACATCAAGGCTGGGGAAAGTGACGTCATCGTGGGTTGGTCATCGGGCGCAGTCGCCGCAATGCGTTACGCAGAGACTCACAAGCTCCGCGGCTCAGTGCTTGTAGGTCCCTGTTCCTCTGATTTGGGGGACGATTTAGAGAGGCAGAGCGGCTATTTTGACAAACCTTGGGATTGGGACAGCATAAAAGCGAACCAGCGGTATGTTGCGATCGTGCATAGTGACAGCGACCCATTTATTCCTCAGGAGGAATTCAAGATAATAGAGAAAGCCTTGGATCCTGATATCATTCTGATTCCCAACGCGAAGCACTTTATTGAATGGGTCACCTTTCCCCAGGTCTTAAAGTACATCCGACATACCTACCCCAACGCCGGCGCCCATTTATCGACGGGGACATGACTGCCTAATCGCTGCCAAGGTCTTGAGTGTTGTCGGGAGGCGAGCCCGCAATCGTCGGGGATGTCTCGCCCCGAGCGCGCGGACAACCACTTCCGCAGTTCACCAGAGAGCCGACATTCGCTTGCGCCGCAATATCTGTCGGTGTCGGCTAGAAGCAGCTGTGAGATCAGTACGCGGAGATTTTTGGGCGCGGCGGTCGGTGCTAACGACTGGGTTTCAGCTGCGATTGCATCTGATAAGGGAAGATTTCGGCCGCGCCCCCACCAACCGCGGTCGAGCCGTCGGATCAGCTATTAGTCGTCAGCGTCGGAATCGGCGTCCTGCTTAGGCGTGGTGATCCGAACTGTTTCGTACTCCGTAACACGTACTACGCCAGGCACTGGCTCATCGACTACGTCGACGATCGTGTCTTCGACGATCGGCGCTTTTCTAGGTGCCATTTTTGCTGCGGGTTTCGGTGGCCTCTTTTTCTTAGCGACAGATTTCACAGCACGCGTGGGTGTTTGCCGGACCTTGGACTTCGCCTTTTTCGACTTCATCGGCCGTGCCGTCTTCTTAACGCTTACCTTGCCACGTTTCGCGCTTTTCTTGCGCGTCGCGAGCCGCTTCTTCGCTTTGGCCATAGCCGTCCCCCTGTGAAGTATGCTGCCGCCAAGCCAATCGAAGCAGGCCAGCCCCGCTAACATTATCTCTCAGCAATTCGTCACGCCACCTTTATCCTCGGCGGCTGATGCCCTCTGGCGCAGAGATCGGTGCCAAAGATAGACAAACTCGATGAGTGCGCCGCGCGGAGAGAATCGCGTACGAGCAGCTGCGCGAGTGCCGACTGGGACAAAGGACCGTGGCGGCTTTCAGGCTGACAATTTGCTGGTGCTCATGTGTCACCGCGAGTTTGCCGCGAGCGCTCCAGGTAGATTTCGTCGGGCATCCGGCGCTAAAACCCGATTTTATCGATCCACTTGCGAAGCAGGGGCACCGGGTGGCCTGCACCATAGGAGTCGGCGACGGTACGCGTCTCATGCCCGAGCAAGGCGTACCTAATATCGACCGGAGCGCCAGCGGCCCTGAGCCTGTCCGCCGCCCGGTGCCGTAGGCTGTGAACTACCTTTCCAGCGGCGGCGACGCCGCTATCGCGCAAGAACCGATTGAGCCGCTTCGACGCGGCAGGTGGTCCGCCAGCGAACAACGGCCCCTTGATTGCTTTGGGCAGATAGGGCAGCACCACTGTCGGCAAGGGCACCCGGCGCTTCGAAGCCTCTGTCTTGGTCCCGACCACGACATACCGCACGCCGCGTTCCGTCGCTTCGCCATTGATTTGGAACGCCTCGCCGAGCCTCATGCCGGTGGCCGCGAGTAGCCGGAACAGCAATTGATCCGTTTCGCTCAGGGTGCCGAGTTTACGCCTACACACCTTCATGTCGGCTTCATCGAGTGGCAGACGACGTTCGGCGTCATCCACCCTTGGGACGATGCTGGCGAATGGGTTGAACCTTAGCGTGTTTTCCTTAATGGCGAAGTTGCACGCCGCATTGAGCCAAGCGATCTTCTTATGAATCGTCGCGGTCTTGAGGCCCTCGTTTTCAAAGTGCTGTACCAGCTTGCGGCCGTCCTCGCGTGTGCACTCCTTGAGCGGCTTGCTGTTGGTGAGCGTCTTGAAGAGCGCCCAAACGTTCCGCGCCTCCCGCTCGAAATGGCCGGTTACGCCTGCATGCTTCAAGTATATTTCTAGAATGGTGTCGTCGCCGTTCTTTGTCGGCACGGCCCCACGCTGCAAACGATCCAAACGATCTAGATTGAGGAAAGGAGCACCTTTGTACTTGCGGCGCAGTTCGGCGAGCGGTGCCTTGTCGCCGTGGATGAGCGCACCCATGGGCAGGTTCACAAGCCGTTGTGCCGGGCCGCCGTTCGGCTTCCGCTTAACGAGAGCGTTTTGGTCGTTGTAATAGAGCAACTCGCGTTCAGTCGCGACGATTTCCCTGGCGTCGATGCTACCGTATTCGCACATCGTCAGTCGTGTCATACGAGAGTGGTCATCAGAATCACCCCATGAATCTATTGTGGCAGGGAGATTGTCGATGACGTATTTGCGTCCCGGCGGGAGTACGTGCC
>JBAUYV010000009.1:0-2096 GCA_049584975.1 Xanthobacteraceae bacterium
TCACTACGAGCCCGGCGACATTGTCATCCGCCAGGGGGACGAGGGCGACGAATTGTTCTTGATCTCGGAGGGCGAGGTCGAGGTGGAACGCGAGGGCCACGAGGTCGCGCGGCTGGGGCCGGCCGAGTTTTTCGGCGAGTCGGCGCTGATCAGCGGCGAGCCGCGCAACGCCACCGTCGTGGCGACTACACCGCTCGATACCTATGTTCTCGAAAAGGACGAATTCCGCGCTGCGGTCGAGCAGAGCGCCAGCTTCCGCGACCAGTTGCACCGGGTTTATTTCCTGAGGCATTGACCGACTTCTGGGCATGCGCCGCAGTCGGTCGACATCTGGATCGGCGCTGAGATCTAGATGCTTCGAGATTCGGCGCTCCTCGCGGCGGGACTAGAAAAGCTCGATCTCGTCGAACGGCCGGTATCGGCGCTACCTCGTCATCGAAAGGCGCTCCGGCGAAAGTCCCTTCACCGAATCTGACCTGCCCCTGAGTTTTCATCCAGCGGCGACCGGAGTCACGGCGTTGATTACGCCCTGGGGCGCGGCAGGAGCAACAGGCCGGGCCGTGGAGCTTCCACATTGCGCAGCGGATCGGCCTGTTGCGGTCAGTTGCGCGGCATAGGCCGCCGGGGTCTGATAGCCGATCGAGGAGTGCGGTCGGCGGGTGTTGTAGTCGGCGGCCCAGGCGGCGAGCTTGTCGCGGGCGTGGTCGAGGCTGAAGAACAGGCTCTCGTTCAGCAGCTCGTCGCGCATCCTGCCGTTGAACGACTCTACGAACCCATTCTGCGTCGGCTTGCCGGGCGCGATGTAATGCCAGGCGACGCGCTGGTCCTCGGCCCAGGCCAGGATAGCCGTGGAGGTGAACTCCGTGCCGTTGTCGCTGACGATCATGCCGGGCCGGCCGCGCCGCTGGATCAGCGTCGTCAGGTCTCGAGCTACTCGCCGGCCGGAGATCGAGGTATCGGCGATCGCGGCCAGGCACTCACGGGTGACGTCGTCGACCACGTTGAGGATGCGGAACCGGCGTCCACCGGCGAGCTGATCGTGCACGAAGTCCAGGGACCAGCGGGCATTGGCCCTGGCCTCGACCGAGATCGGCGCGCGCGTTCCGACGGCCCGCCGACGACTGCGGCGCTGGCGCACCGTCAGGCCCTCCTCGCGGTACAGTCGGTAGATGCGGTTCTTGCCCGAAGGCTCGCCCTCCCGCCGCAGCAGCACGAACAGCCGCCGATAGCCGAACCGCCGCCGCTCAACAGCCAGGCTGCGCAGGCGCTCGCGCAGCGCGGTATCCGGCGGACGGCATGACCGGTAGCGCACCATCTTGCGGTCCGCCTTGATGATCGAACAGGCCCGCCGCTCGCTGATCTCGAACACCGTTCGAAGATGGGCGACGCCTTCGCGCATCGCGGCGGGCCCTACCATTTTTTTGCCAGAAGCTCGTTCAACGCGGCCTTGTCCAGCATGGCGTCCGCCAACAGCCGCTTCAGCTTGCCGTTCTCTTCCTCCAACGACCGCAGCCGCCGCGCGTCCGACACGCTCATGCCGCCGAACTTGGCCTTCCAGGCGTAAATCGTCCCCTCCGAGACACCGTGCTTGCGGGCCAACTCGCCCGCCTTCGCGCCGGCCTCGTTCTCCCGCAAAATCCCGATGATCTGCTCTTCCGAAAATCGCGCTCGCTTCATCCGTCCGTCCTCTCGAAGGGCCGGACTCTAGCTCCGCTTGAAGGAAATTCTCAGGGGCAGGTCACTGCCGGTAAACGGGGCGAGGAACGAAAGCGTGCCACTCGCTCAGTACAGCGTTCGCGCCTCGACGAGTGCGCCCAGCGGCCGAGAGATCGAGATACTATAGGTCGGTGGCGCCGGCCAGCGTGAAAGATTGCTGCCGGCGCGTCTCGCCCGCTGCAGCGCGTTCCAGCGATGGTCTCCTTTCCGAACCCATTGCCCGCGCTCTACTGTGGCGGCGGGAACTGCTCCGAGTACAACAGTTCCACGCCAGTATGGACGTACCGGTCACTTCGTTCGAAGCGACCTTCGTACGTCCAGCCTGAAACAAATTCAGTGTTAAGTGAGTTGATAAAGCGGAAACAGAAAGTATTTTTAGC
>JBAUYV010000010.1:0-5361 GCA_049584975.1 Xanthobacteraceae bacterium
GACCGATCAGCTGATTCGACTGTCGACGGGAGCGTGCTCTACGCCGCCATCACCTGCTGTCCGCAATCACCGGATTGCTGTCCGCCTTGCGCTGGAATGGGTGTCCGCCTTGCACCGGATTTCGCACTGGACTAGGGCTGGGGCAAAACTACATCGCGACCCATTCGCCGCTGGGCTTCTATACCGGAAGCATTGCGGCGGTATTCGAGGTGTTCGTTCCGGCTTGTGCAGCACTTGGCGGCGGTATTAGCTGGCTTTTCATCAACAAAATCGACGATGTCATTCCTCCTTCGTCGTCTCAATAGCTTGGCGCCCGATTGGATTACCCTGAATCGGCGTCGGGGTTGGCGTGGGTGGCACGGCCTTAAGCGATCCGTCGATGCAGGCCGCCTGTTCTCCTCGCTTTTCCGGCTGGCTTCTGCCTTTTTGAGTACGATACCGCCTGGGCGGTGCCAAGATCAGTTACTTCCACGCTCCGAGACCCAACTCGTCGCGTACACAATGCTCGAACGCATTCGCTTTATCCGAGCCATAGCGCGCAACCAAATCTATTGTGCTGTCCGGCAGGTCTGTGATGCCAAGCTTTAGGGCGCAATCGACGCGCGCTTTTTTGGTCTGCACGCGCCAATATTTGTCGATCGCCGTGTCTTGCGGCGACCAGCCCCATGCTTGGGCTTGCACAACAGCGCCCCACTGGGACGCTAGGAAGCCAACGAGTACAGGGATAAAGAGAAGTTTCATTGCCAGCAATCCATCTTGTTCCGCACGGCCGGTTCAACATGATGGCATATAATGCGGTTGCGCATCGGGCCAGATCAACATACGCAAGGCTGATGGCTGGCAGACGCCTGGAAAAAAGCTCATCGATCAGCCAATTGACCTTGCGGCCTGAAACGATACCTTCATGTTACTGGAGATCGCGCCACACCAAATTCCAACCGCTTTCCGGACGCCAGCACAGCACGTTTGACCGACGAACCAAATCTTAATCAAATTCGCCCGATGGTGGCCGCTACGCACCCGACGACGGCCGCGCCCGGAGGCAATACTGTGATGCGCAATGGACGGTCATAGACTTTGGCGCGCAGGATGAAAACCCATTCGGTTGTCCGCTTCCTTGCGCCCATCATTGTTGCCCTGGTTCTTGGGCCGCTGACCGTCGGTATCGCACTCTGGCTCGCCAACGTCGCGTCCGACTTGTTCAGCGGGACATCGTCGACGCTTGCCGATGAGGGTGGCTTCTTCGTCTTTTTGGTCATCATGGCCTATGTCATTGGCTGGCCGATCGCTTTGCTTGCCGGCGTGCTGGTGTCGCTGTCGATGATCCGGCGTCCACCAAGCTTGCTCGCCGTCAACGGTGCTGCTGCGATTGCGACCGCTGTTTTCATGGGAGTCGCGGCGAGTAGAATTCTCGGCCCTGTGGAAGAAACCGACGGACGTAGCAACTTTTGGTTCACGCTGGCGGCCGCGGTCTTTGCCGCAAACGTGTGCTGGTTCGGTATGCGGCGTTTCCTGCGCCCAGCGTCCACCGATGCTGTGTTGCCTGCTACCGGTCGGCCGAGTTCAAGCTGATCGTCATTCGATCCCGACGGGCTGGGCCCTTTAAATCGTTTTATTGCCTATCAATTGCTCTCACTGCTGTCCGGTTGAGGTTTGCGATGAACCGTAACTCGTTGATTTTCCATGGCGTGAATTTGAAATTCACGTTCAAGTCGGCGCCAAAGAAAATCGTTCCTAACCCGTTGTTTCAGAGTCTTTTATTCGCTTTGCCTGCCTCGTAAGCCGGACGCCAGTGAATTGCTCTATTTTTTCACGGGCGGCCTGCTCCTCGCTGAGCGCCGACCGTTTGCCTCCCTCTGGACCCTCGACGGCTTGCGCATCTGATCCCGCCTTCCGCGCCCTTCTTTTGGCGAGGTACAGTTCCGACGCACCCCACGTAAGGTCTACGATGAAATCGAAAAATGACATGCCGGACACCTTTGTGACGGGCGCGCCAGGATCAGCCCGTTCCGACTAAATCGCAATGGCCTCCTTGGTATGTCTGCTCTTGGCACTTAACGTAGATCGTGCGTCGATAAATTCTAACGTAATCCGAGGAACAACGGACATGCGCCGGCATCACCTAAGCGCATTCTTGCGGTAAGTATTGCCCGCGCTTGCGGAGGAAGCGGGATCTACGGCAGCGCGTTTCTAATAGCGACGACGCCGCTGAGAAGAAATGGTCCCGCAAGAAAGAACCAGATACGCCATCCATTTTGCTGGGCCATGTCGTCTGATGTCTCAAGGACGGCCGTTGATGGGTTGTTCGGGTCATAATGAATGTCGACCTGGGCGCCGGGTGGATATTTTGCCGCAAGCGTCTCAATCAATTCCCTTGCGGTTACGCGCGCGGGGCCGAACTGAACCCGCTCGCCCTCATAGCTGGTTCCGCCGACTTCGTAGCGATAACGCAGCGCCAGCTTGTAAAACACGAAGAACGAACTTTGCCGCTGCTCGACCTCGTCCGCCTGGACCACGGCCGGAACGGTCGGCCACCGGCGACTCGCGCGAGCACGCGCCATATTCCATCTGCTCTGGGCGTAAAAGAAGGCGCCGAAGGGAAAAAACATGGGGACCATGATCCCGAGCCCCTGCATGAACGTGATCGGCTGATCGACCCATTCAAAATTTTCATACCCACCGAACAGCCATATCGCGACCAGCGGTAGGACGAGCGCAGCCGCTGGCGCGACTACCATTGTTGCTCCCCAGAATGCAACGGAGGCGTCGTCAGTCAATTCGGTGCTGTTCTTGGTTTCGTTCACTCGATGTCCCCCAGATGAACCCAGCTTGAGGATGAACTTTGCGCGCGGCCGTCCGTCCTGCAAGGCCCGCCGCAAGACGCGACAACTGTCGAACCGAGCTACGGTTTCCGCCCGCCACGTCAGTTGATACGGGACGAATAGCTCAGCTCTCTCGCTGAGTAATTTCTGCAGCTCAAAAAAATGGCGATTGGCGTAAATGCGAAGCGCCGCATGTCTGCTTTCACGGTCGATTTCGGGTGTGAAGGCGACTCGCCATTCTGTCGCAAAAGCGCCTACAACTCTCAAGACTTTGCCCTCATGCGGGGCCTTGAGACGGTACTCAAGGGTGAAGACTTCCAGACCAGCATTTCGAACCTATTCCCAAAGTTTGCCTTCCGGTCCGGCGTCAATTCGCCTTTGCGCCCTTCCCGAGGATTAGTGAACAAGTTTGCCGAGCAATCGTTTGCGCATCGTCATTGCCACTCGTGGTGGCCGCCCGGTGCTTAACCTGCCAAGGATGTTTGGCAAGGCCGGGATGGAAGTTGACTGAGAGGTTCCAGAAATCCTCGGGGTCGTGAAGCTTCGCGAGGTTGTCATAGACCTCATCGCCGACGCCCGTGTACCGCACGACAGTAACGTGCGCACACGCCGCGTCCGAAGCGAGAGATCCTATTATCTTCTGCTCGAAATCGCGCAGCGCCGCAGTGGCGTCGGCTGAGCGGCAGGCCTTTGCGGTCGCCATCAAGTCCGGACACGCCGGGAAGTTTTCACATCCGAGGGGCTCGATCTCCTTGCCAACAGTCTTGTACCAGATGCCTGCGCTCTCACAGGCAGCCCTCGCATAAGCCGAGTTCCACTGGCTGTTGAGGACGAGAACCCGTACTAAATCGGCAGTCTGAGCGGTTGCTTGCAACGATGATTTCGCCGCGAGCAGACTCACGGCCAGAATCATCATAAACGCTTTGCGCCACCCCTTCGCCATAACTGCTTGTATCATGTTTTGCGAAGCGGCTATCGATCGCCGCTGGCCGGTATTGGCCCAGCGCTGCGCATGGTATGCTTGGACTGTCCCGCTTTGAGCCCGAAACGGGACAGTTATGCGTTCGGCACTCAGGAAATCACGAGCTAAAAGCGTCGGCCGACGCGCGAGGCCGATAGCTGTAAACGGGACAGTCCCCCGCGGCTGACGCTATACAGCAAACGCAGGCAACGCGAATATCTCACGGTCAAGGAAGTCGAGCGGCTGATCGACACCGCGCGCGGTCGCGGGCGTTCCGGACATCGCGATGCGACAATGATCCTGATTGCGTACCGGCACGGACTGCGAGCAGCGGAGCTGTGCTCGCTACGTTGGGAATTCGCGCTTCGAGGGTTTGCACTTCGTCGTAAAGAGAGTTGATGAGCGCGGCGGTGCGGCGATAATCGAGGTCGTTTCGGTGTTCAGCGTTGTTGTCCCGAGAGCCTGCGGGATAATGGAATTCTCAGAGATGAGATTTGTATTCAGTAGAATGTGAGCGGAGAGCGATACACCGATCGGGACGGGTGTGGTGTCGGCGTACCTGTTGCATCAACGTGCTCCTTTTCGGAGCGACGTCGACGCCGCGGGGAAGGGGCGATACGTCCCGGAAGGGATCGATGACCGCAGGTCCAAGTCCCGCTAAACATCGAGGAGTAAGGGCGCATGAATTTGCCCTATTTAGTCGCGGCCGCTAGCGCTAGCAGCGGCCGATTTGCGAGTCGGGCACATCAAGCCGACAGGAACTTGGTCAACATGCGGCGGGCGTCGCTCACCCGCTCGCGGCGCAACGCTTCCACTGACAGGTCCCGGCCGAAGATTATGGAAAGCGTGTGAACGTTTGACAGGTGGAACTGCGATAGCGCTACCATCAAGATGTAGAGCCGAAGGCCGTCGAGTCCCTTCGCGAGCTTGCCGGTCTTGGCGCCACGCTCGATCAGCCGCTCAATCATGGTCAGGACCGGCGACGACATGTCCGGGATGCGCGACGACATCCGCATATATTTTGCCTTCAACAGATTCTCCGCTGAGAGCAGCCGCACCAAATATTGCGTGCGCTCGAAGTGGTCGGACATGAAGTCGAAGAGCTGCAGTAATCCTTCCTGCGGATCGAGATGCTCGACGTCGATCTGCATCTCTCGCTGGCGAAGCCCGCCGAGCGCCTCTTCCAGCACGGCGACATAGAGCTGCGATTTGCTGCCGAAGTAATGGTAGACCATACGCGGATTGCTGTCCGCCCTTTTGACGATGCGGTTGATGCGGGCGCCGGCGAACCCATGCGCGACGAATTCCTTGGTCGCCGCCCGCAACAGCCGCTCGCGGCTTTCGGACGGCGTACGCCGCCGCCGCCGCGGGACGGAGCGCTCTCCTGCCGGTACGACGTCGCGATAGGTCATGCGAGCAGTCCCTCCTGCGTGAGCCGCGCGGCGAGATCGAGCAGCGCGCGATCGCAGCCTGGCGCGCCGACGAGCGACACGCCGAGCGGCCGATCCTGCTCGCGCGCGACCGGCAGGCTAACCTGCGGCGCGCCGGCGTGGCCGGCGATTGACGTAAGCGCCAGGG
>JBAUYV010000011.1:0-46838 GCA_049584975.1 Xanthobacteraceae bacterium
CGCTGGTCATGAGCCTGGAAGAGCGGCGCGAGCGCTGGCAAAGCATGGTCGGCAAGCTGCGCAAGTCGTCGGTGCAGAGCTGGTTCTCGGATTTTCTGAACGCGCTTATGGGCGTGCACCACGCCCCGGCATCGCCGGTGGTGCAGAGTCCTGCGGCAGTGCCGGCTGTGCTTGAACTCGCGGGCAGCAGCAGGGTCGCTCAGAGCCCCTAAGACAGGATCGAGAACACTGCGCTCGCGGCAAGCCAGCGCAACGTCAGACCAATAGTCTATCAACCTCCCAAATTACGCTGTGGGTCAATCGCAACGGATAAACAATGTCCGCGCGGTGTCTGCTCGTGCTCCAATTTCGCAAATATCGAAGTTTCCCGAGCTGCTCACGTTGGAAGGGATCGAACGGGCGCTCCGCAAGCGGCGGCGGATGTGATATCGGCAGCGCGGTGACGGTTCGGATTCGAATGTATAAAAAACGGAACGGCTAGTACCGCAGCCACTCTGTTCGGTCCTAGCCGCCCAGCCCATTGGAGTTTGCCCCCACTGAGCCGATCATGACCGTAAGTGCCGAAGCTTAAGGCACCTTAACTTGCATCATTGGTCCTTGCGGGCTGAATAGTCGGATTCCTTAAGCTTCATTGTGTCAGCCCGTTTCCTGTAGTTCAGGCCGGCTCCCGATACCTGCACTACTGGCAAATCGACTTCGAACCTCGTGACCGGGCAGATCGCCAGATTCTAATTGAACGCCCCTGGAAACACCTGGACAACCTCTCCAGTAGCTATATTCACCAGGAGCAGATCAGGCCCGTATTGCACGTATTGGAAGCCCGGATCGGGCGGCGGCAATCCCATCGCGTCCCAGTCGGTATCAGCCGTTGTCCGCCAGCCAGTCGCGCAAGGCGACGGCCTCAGCGTTGTTCTCGCTCGAATGGCTCAGGAAAATGCGCGACACGCCAACTTCCCCGAAAGACGTGGGCAAGCGTAACGGCGCAGGCTCCGGTTGTCATGATGCCGTATAGCCCGCAGGCGGACCCTGACTGCGCGCTGATCGAGCTGCGTTGCACCGAAATCCCGCAGCACACGGTCGATACGGGTCGCTCCACATCGGGCGCGTGCTCGCTACTTCCGCTATTCCCTCCGATAGCGTTGTTTCAACCCCCAGCCACGAAGGAACGCTCCTATTCGCTCGGACAGGCGTGACTTCGGTCAGACGCCTGCCGATAGGGGTGTGATATCGTTCGCCACATCGCTCGGGCAATGATCCCATCGGTGGCAGGGCGAGAGGTCGATTTGAACGTTGATCCGGATGGCGACCCGCCGCTCTTCAACTTAGGGAGGCTGCCGAAATTGTTCACGGCCACTGTGATATTCGGTGCGGCGCTTGCAGCGGCATCAGCCGCGCCGGTCCAGAGCTACGTGGAGGCGCCCGGTCCTGCGGGCCCGCTGAAAGGAACCATGCTGGCTCCGGCCTCGCGCGGAGCGCCGATGATGCTCATTATTCCCGGTTCGGGTCCGACCGATCGCGACGGCAACAATCCATACGGACTGAAAGCGTCGACTTACAGATTGCTGGCAGAGGGTCTCGCGGAACGCGGCGTCGGCACCGTTCGCATCGACAAGCGCGGCATGTTTGCCAGCACCCACGCGGTCGCGGATCCAAATGCCGTCACCATCGACGACTACGTGACGGACGTTGGCGCCTGGATTGCCTCCATCCGCAAGCAGACCGATGCGCCTTGCATCTGGCTGCTCGGACATAGCGAAGGCGGGCTCGTGGCGCTTGCGGCGGCGCAGAAGGTGCAAAACATCTGCGGGCTTGTGCTGATCTCCACCGCAGGCTGGCCGTTGGGCGAGGTGCTGCGGATGCAGCTGCGGTCGAATCCCGCAAACGCGCCGGTTCTCGCCCAGGCCATGTCCGCCATCGATACGCTCGAGGCCGGCAAGCGCTTCGACGTGACGGGCATGAACCCGGCACTGCTGCCGCTGTTTGCTCCGCAGGTACAGGGATTTCTCATCAACGTTTTTTCCTACGATCCCGCAAAGCTGATTGCCGTTGTGTCCAAGCCTGTTCTGATCATGCAAGGCGAGCGGGATATTCAGGTCAGTGTCGCCGACGCTGAGCGGCTGAAACAAGCAGCGCCCCAAGCCCAAACTTGTGCTGCTGCCTGACACGAATCATGTTCTGAAAACCGTGACGACGGACGATCGGCGCGCCAATGGCGCCACCTACGCGGATCCGAGCTTGCCAATGGCGCCGGGAGTGGTGGATGCGGTTGCCAATTTCGTCGCACCGGCGGCCAAGATTCCCTGAAACCGAGGCGGAGCGAAGAGACGTTCAGCCCGCGGCGCAAGCCATCGGGTAGCGACGCATCATTGGCGATGTTGGCAGCGCCGCGATGTTGAGTATCAAATCGCACCCAAACCCGACCCCCCGTCGCGTCCAAGGAACGACCCCTCCGAGGGAGCCGAGACCGGCGGCGCGGAGCCGCAGATAGCGGAGCCGTGTAACACGGCGGAGTAAGCTTGATACTTTGGAAATCACATTGACCCTGCGCTGCCTTGCCGCAGCGCCCGCAATGGCGGTGTCGTAGTTAGGCTGGCGCAAGAGGCAGCGCCCCGGCACGCTTGGCGCGTCTAGCGCCGACTGGCGTTGAATACCAAGACATTATCCGAGTACCAGTAGGCAGTCCCAGCTTCTTTCCATTGGCTCGAAAGCCTTGCCGAATTGCGTTGGTCGAACGAATATCCTCTCTGTTCGAACCTGTCGATCCAATAGGAATGCGGCTGCTCGTTGATATGATCGGTGCCGCCGGAACCCGGCGTCGCTGCCGACATGACGATCAACGGCGATAGTCTGCAGAGCAGATCGACGTATCGCGCCGCGGCCCAGCTGGGCAGATGTTCGGCGACCTCAAAGCTCACGGCGAGATCGTATCGCGGTCCATCGATCTGGTCGCGCGTGACATTAAACTTTCGCACGGGAAGCCGTCGCTTGTGGCAATAGGCAAGCCCGGCGTCGGAGTATTCAAGACCATTTACTTGGCAGCCTAGGTGGCGAAATGCGTCGAGAAGCGCTCCAGTGCCACAGCCGACATCAACGACGGTTCGAGGATGAAAGACTTCCAGCATTGAAGCGGCCATGATTGGCGCACTTTTTACCGCCGGGCCCTCGACCGTCCGTTCATAATAATCAGGATGATAAATAGAATTGTGGCGCCTCAGTAGATGGGCGCCCACTCTCGCAAGGTGCGATTTGCGCGCCACCGCTCTCATCCACTGGGAAAGCATACTCATAGTAGACCCTCGCAACTTTCGCATGTCGCTCATAGCAGCCAAAGCATGAGCGTTCAGTTCAACCTTAATCAAAGTCGGCCCCATGAAAGCTACGGCGCCGATCCTGGCTCGATCGATGCGTCCCACTAAGCGAGGATTTTGTCCACAGCAAGGATGCGGAGCCTCGATCGAAGCCGGCTGGCAGGATAGCCATTCGATCGTGAGACGCCCCGAGAGTCTTGGCAGTGCGTCGCTAAGCCTGTATCCAATACCAAACGTCTTGAATCCGTATTAACAACCCAGCTCTGCCATTAGGCTCCTCATGCCGCCGCGTGTTTCCGATAAGCTCGTAAATCAGCTCGTCGAGCGTATCCACGCCAAGATCGCGCTTGGCGAATATCGTCCCGGCGACCGGCTACGCCAAGAGATGCTAGCGGAGCACTTTAGCGTGAGCCGAACCCCGGTACGGGAGGCTTTACGGCTGCTTGAAGCCCAGGGGGTTATATTCCAAGAACACCGACACAGTGCGGTGATCCGCGCTCCGTCAACTCGAGAAGTGCGCGAAACCTATCAAGTCCGCGCGGAGCTCGAAGGCCTTGCTGCAGAGTTGGCGGCTGAGTGGATCAGCGATAATCAGCTCGACGATCTACGCAGCATCCACATTCGGTTCGAGTCCTCAGTGCGGGAGATGACCGGGCCGAGGAATGCAACTTCGAAAAAGCGCGACTTGCTCAAGGCCTCGAATCTTTGGATCGAAACCAACAATCAGTTTCATGGTCTTATCCAACAGGCGAGTAACAATCTCCGACTTTGTCAGGTAATAAACGAATTGTATTGCGGGTTCATTCGCAACGTTATGTATTCGTCGGCGCGCGGAATGGACGCACACCGCATGCAGCGCAACATAGGTAGCCACGAGGAAATCCTCACAGCTCTGGAGCGACGCGACGCCCAGGCGGCCCGGAAATCGATGCAGGGCCACATCCACGAAAGCGGCCAGCTGGTTATTGCCTGGCTTGAAAATCAGGCACATAGATCGGAATAGGCTCGCGCTTGGCCGGTAATTAGCTGGCCAGCTTGCCGGGTTTGCCGATCTCAACGCCAAATGACTCGGCGATCTGCTGTGCCGTATAGTAACCACGACGCAGATCGCGTGTTATGAGTGCGCGTTCGCGCGCGGCTGGCGTGCCAAAGCCGCCGCCGCCGGGGGTCCTCACAGTGACTGAGTCGCCCTGCTTGAGTGTGATGTCCTGGTCCTTAGACAAATGAACTGGAACGGATTTGCGTCCGTCGATTTCAATTTCGATGTGGTTGGGAAGGCCCGGGGCGCCACCAAAGATGCCAGGCGGTCCAACGCGTCCATGGTCCATGACAAACGAAGCGCGCGCCTCGCCGCGACGGAGCGCGATCTTATAACGCACTCCAAAGCCGCCGCGCCGGCGACCGGCGCCGCCCGTTCCCTCTGCCAATGCGAATTCCTCAAACAGGACAGGGAATCGTTGCTCCAGAAGTTCGATCGGCGGTGTCTTCGATATGCCGATGGTCGAGCAGCCGTTGCTTATGCCGTCAATTTCACTAGAGCCGCCATAGCCTCCGCCGGTCACAAGATACATCACATAACCTTTGCCGGTTTTGGGATCGCGTCCGCCGATCGCCAGATTACCGCTGGTGCCGGCCGGCGCCGCAAACAACCTTTCGGGTGAGGCGGGTGCAAGCGCGAGAAATACCGCCTCGGCGATCCTCTGACTCACTTCGGCGGCACAGCCGGAAACCGGCGAGGGATAGCGCGCGTCGAGAAACGTTCCGGCTGGGTCGATAATCTGCAGCGGGACGAAGGTGCCGGCGTTGATCGGAACTTCAGGAAAAATATGCTTCATGGCGAGATAGACAGCAGACTTCGTCGTCGCCAGCACGCTGTTCATGGGCCCGCGGCACGGCGGGCTCGATTTACTGAAATCGAACACTAGCGAATCGCCCCGCTTGTCGATCCGGAGCCGGATGAACAGGGGCTCGTTGACGACGCCGTCGGAGTCGACGACGGTCTCAGCCTCATAATTTCCGTCGGGCAATGACATGATCTTCGCCCGCATTTGCTGCGTTGCGCGCACTTTAAGTTCGTCGATCGCGTCGCTGACAAGATCCTGCCCATAACGGTCAAGCAGCATGGTGAGGCGACGGTCGCCAATTGCAAGTGCCGCGGCCTGAGCTTTGATATCCCCGATGCGTTGGTCGGCGATTCGAATATTGGAGAGGACGATGGAGAGGATTTCCTCATCGAGCTTGCCGGCCTTGAACAGTTTCACGGGCGGCAGCCGCAATCCTTCCTGTTCGACCTCGGTGGCGTGTGCCGAGAAACCGCCCGGCACCATACCGCCGGTATCGGGCCAATGGCCGGTGTTGGCCAGCCAGGCAAAATGGCGGCCCCGGTAGAAGAAAGGTTTGACGAACTTGACGTCCATAAGATGCGTGCCGCCGAGGTACGGGTCGTTGAGGACAAAGATGTCGCCTTCCTCGAGGGCTTTCGCCCGGTCGATGACCGCCTTTGTGGAAAACTGCATAGTTCCGACAAAGATGGGCAGGCCAAGTTCGCCCTGCGCGACCAACTCTCCGTTCTTAGCGGCATAGATACCGTCGGATCGATCAAGGCCTTCGGCGATAACTGGACTGAAGGCGGCACGGACAAAGGCAAGATCCATCTCGTTGCAGACCTGCTGCAATCCGTTTTGCAGCACCGCGAGAGTTACTGGATCGAGGTCACTCATTCAGATCCTCTTTCCCAATTCGACGATGATATTGCCGCACGCGTCGACCCGGGCTAGATCCTGCGGCTCAACGACAGTCGTGGCGTCAAGCTGTTCGATAACAGCCGGACCGCCGAACTCTTGGCCGGCGAACAAGTGCTCGCGCTGATAGATCGGAGTGTTCATCCATTGGCCTGCGAACCAGACCGGTCGAGCTTCGGAGCGCCTCGGCTGGATCTTACCACCCTCCGGATTAAGTGCCTCGATCGGCACGACCTTGCGCACGCCAACAACTGCCGTATGCAAGTTTACCAGGACCGGATGTAGTTCGGGCAGCTCCACTTGAAAGCGATGCCAATAGGCTTTGCCGAAGAGCGCCCGAAGTTCGTCGATCTCTATTCCGGCCGACGGCAGGCTGACGCTGAGGAGATGGCTCTGACCCTGAAACTGCATGTCGGCGCGGTGCTGAACGGTGATGGTGGTATGACCGATATGTTCGCGCTCTATCAGACTTTGACCTTCCGCGATCTGCTCTTCCAACACCATGCGGATTCTGCTGCTGTCGAGCTGTTCCAGCGGCAGATTAAGCGTGCGGACGAAATCATGGCGCAGATCGGCGACCAGACAACCGAGCGCGTTGGTCAGGCCCGGACGTGCTGGAATGAGCACGCGCGGAATACCCAGTTCGCGCGCTATGGCAGTGGCGTGCAACGGTCCTGCACCTCCGAAGGCAAATAGGCAGAAGTCGCGAGGGTCGTAGCCCCGTTCCAGTGAGACGATGCGAACCGCCCCGGCCATGCGATCATTGGCGACGCGGATGACGGCCCCGGCTGCCGCTACTGCGTCCATGCTCAACGCGCGCCCGATCTGCCGTTCCATGCACTCGCGCAGGTGTTGGTCGGCGACAGGATTGCGCACCGAAAGAAGATTACCCTTGTTCAACCGTCCGAGCAGCAAATTGGCGTCAGTGATGGTGACGCGAGCGCCACCCCGTCCGTAGCAGATGGGACCTGGAGCGGCGCCGGCACTTTCGGGACCGATCTGCAGCAGTCCGGCGTCGTTGACCCACGCGATCGAACCGCCGCCGGCGCCTACACTGTGAACGTCCACCATAGGAATGCGCAACGGCATTCCGTATTCCAATTCAAGCTCCGAAGAAACAAACGGCATCCCGTTCTGGATGACAGCCACATCTGTTGACGTCCCGCCCATATCGTAGGTGATGATGTTCTCGATCGAGGCGCGCGTTGCCGTGTACCCAGCCGCAATGACGCCCGACGCCGGACCGGACATGGCGGTATGGACTGGCGTGCGCACGACAACCTCCGCTGACGCCGTGCCGCCGGAGCCCTGCATGACGAGAAGCTGCCGGTCGAAGCCTCGTGCGACCAGTTCGCCGCGAAGCCGGTTGAGATAGCGGTCCAGGATCGGTTGTACCGAACCGTTTACGGCTGCAGTTACGCCGCGCTCATATTCGCGAAACTCGGCCACAATCTCGTGTCCGACTGACACATAAGGGTTCGGCCATAGTCCGCGGACGATCTCGGCGGCTCGCCGCTCGTGCACTGGGTTGGCGTAGGCGTGCAAGAAGTGAATGACCACCGCTTCGGCGTCGAGCGAGAGCAGCTTGTTTGAGGCAGCGGTTAGTTCTGCCTCGTCGAGCGGCAGGATTACGCTGCCCTCGGCGGACATTCGTTCGCTCACCTCAAGACGCAGCTCACGCGGAATGATCGGCTCGAAATGCGAGATTAGTCCATATGCGTGCGGGCGCGTGCGCCGCCCGAGCTCGATCACGTCCCGGAAGCCTCTGGTTGTGACCAGTCCGCAGCGGGGAAGCTTGCGTTCGAGAAGAGCGTTGGTGGTGACCGTCGTGCCATGAATGAATATGGCGAGGTCTCCCGGATCGACGTCGGTCTGCGCGAGCGCAGCCAGAACGCCCTCGGCTTGGTTTTCCGGCGTGCTTGGAACCTTGGCGTATTTGATCGCGCCGGATGCCTCGTCATAGACGATGAGGTCGGTGAACGTGCCGCCGACATCGCATCCAACGATCGACTGAGGAGTTCGAGCAGCCAAGCGCTAGGCGCCGGCTGTGGCGTCTGTTCTGGCGCCTTCCAGCTTCTCAAGGGTGACGCGCGTCTCGCCGTAGGCGGCCATTTGCCCAAAATTGCTTATGATGTCTTCGGTCAAAACGTTAGCGCCTCCACCGCGCTTGATCCAGGTCCCGACCGGCATGATTACCATGTCACGGCCAACGCGCGAGTCAACGAGGGCCTGGACCTTAAGCTCTCCCACCGGCGAGCGGATCAGGATCAGTTCCGAGTCCGTAATATCGAACGCCCGGGCTGTATCGACGCCGATCCGGATAGAGGCCACTTTCGGATGCTCGGTCTCTAGCATTTGCGACAGCAGCCATTTCTTGCTGAAATTGGTTACGAGGGTCAGTGGGAAACCTGGCACTTTTCGCCGGGGATTGCGCAGCGCGTCAATGAATTCGAATCTGCCCGACTTGGTACGATAGATATGATCGGCGAAAGGCACCATCGGCGCAGTGGGGCAGCGGACCGGACCAGAGAGCACCGATTCCACGGAAACGCCTCTTGCCTCGAGCGGAGCAAAGATGCGTTTTAGCCAGTCGCGCGGCGTTCCTGCCATCGCTTCGCCAAAACCCAGCCGCTTCGCCAATTGCTGATAAATCCAGAGATCTGATCTGGATTCACCGACAGGATCAATCACCGGATTGACGCCACCGATAATGTTATGCCCCCACGACACCAACATATCCTCTTCCTCCAGAAAGGTCGTTGTTGGAAGAAAGACGTGGGCGTAGTCGGCAGTGTCGGTCAACACTGTGTCGACCACCACGACCAATTCCAGCCGAGAAAGGGCCTCTGCAACGCGCCGCGAGTTTGGCGACTGGTTAACTGGATTGCCGCCATTAATCATCATCATGCGGACCGGCGGATCATTAAGCTCAGAAAGGCCCTGACCCAGCAGCGGCTCGGGGATGGCCCTGCGATGCTGCGCCAGATGCTCGGCCTCCACCGTCTTGTCGAAGTGCCGCTGCGTCATAAACCCGTGGCTAACCCCGCCGCCAGACTCGCCAATGTGTCCGCAGATAGCACCCAGCGCGTCCACACAGCGGAAGATCTCCGCGCTGTGCTGATACTTGTTGAGCCCCCAACCTAGCAGGACCGCCGCAGGCTTAGTGGCGGCATAGCGCCTCGCGAGCGAACGCACCAAGTCAGGGGCAAGTTCGCACTCCGCGCATAGCTGTTCAAACGATGAACGATCGAGGAGATGCCGGTAGGCTTCAAAGCCGTGAGTATGGCGTTCGATGTAGGCCTTATCCTGTAGGCCTTCCTCCAGCACGACCTTTGCCATCGCCATGGCGAGTTCGGCGTCGGCTGCGACACGCGGCTGGACGTGTTCATCGCAAAACGATGCGGATTCGGACCGCACCGGATCAATCAGGACAATCTTGCCGCCCCGTTTCCGCGCCTCTTTCAAGAGCGGCACGATGTGCAGGTTGGTGGCAAGAGGATTACGGCCCCACAACAGCACAAGGCGGCTGTTCAGCATGTCCATGGGATCGTGGCCAAGCCGTGTGCCGAAGTCTAACGTCTGCCCCGCGCGCGCCGCGCCGCTGCACAACGAGCCGCTCGCCGTAGTCACGCCGCCGAGCAAATTCCAGAAGCGGCGGCTCAACAGTTTGGTCGCGCCCCAGGAGCCCGTACGCTGGTAATGCATGATTGAAAGGGGGCCGGATTCGGCGCAATAGCCGCGGATTCGCTCAGAGATAAGGGAGAGCGCGTCGTCCCAGGTCGTCGGCTCCCATTCGGCGCCCGCGGCGAGGTTCTTGCGCCGCAGTGGGCGGAGCTGACGCTCGGAACTATAGACACGGTCGGGGTAGTGATACGTCTTCGCGCACAGATAACCTTGCGTAAATTCGTGATCCCGATCGCCTTCGAGCCGTTCAACCCGCCCGTCCCGGACATGCGCCCTGATGCCGCAGCCGTCCGGGCAATCCAGCGTGCAGGACGTGTAAACGACCTTTTCCATCGCGAGGCTCGGTCTTGTATCCAAGATTATCATTCATGCATCCGTCCGTGTGGCATTGTCAACGAGAAGCTTTGCCGCCGTCGCAATCCAGCCAAAGTCTGATTAACGCTTGACACTTAGCGTATGCACAAAATAGTGCACTGGATACAAGAACGACTTTCCGGCGAGGGCTGACCACGGATGTATGGATCGCGCGCCCGGATTGGTCGAATTAATCCTTCTCCGGAAACCGTGGGTGACGAGGAGTGGCGCAGGCTCATGCCTGACGGCGTGATCGTCGTGTCGACGCGCATGTTCATTGAGCGCGTCGATCCGGAGGGTCTTACGACGATGGTGACGAATGTCGAGCGGGCGGCGCGCGAGCTTGCCACTGCGCGCCCCAACGTGATCTTGATGGCCGGTACGGCGGGCGCCTTTATCGGCGGGCTGAACTTCGACGTGGAGTTGAGCCGCCGCATCGAGCGCGCATCGGGCGGTATTCCCGGTACCACGACAATGACGGCCGTGCTCGAGGCGCTTCGCGTATTGCAGATTCGCAAGGTAGCGGTGGCGACGAGCTATATCCCTTCCGTCGACGAGGCGCTTGCCGCCGTGCTGACAGCAAGCGGGATCGAGGTCGCGGCAATCAAAGGCATGAATATCCTCAAAAGCATCGATATGGGCGACGTGCAGCCGGAAGCGACCTATTACTTCGCGCGTGAAATCTTTCAGTCCGCCCCCGACGCCGACGGTTACTTTATTTCCTGCGGCAATCTGCGCGCGCTTGAAGCGATCGCTAGGCTTGAACACGACTTCGGCAAGCCGGTTATTACCAGCAATCAAGCTGGGCTCTGGCACGCCCTCAGGCTCGCTGGCGTCAAGGCCCACCATCCCGCGTTGCCCCTGGGCGGCCGGCTCTTCGCCATTGCGTGATGGTCAAGCTGACGGCGGAAGCAGGCGAGCGAAGCCGCGCAAGGATGTCCAAGTGAAGGCAATCGTGGTTCACGAGCTCGGCGGTCCGCAAGTGCTTAGTTACGAAGCTTGCGACGATCCTGTGCCGCAACCAGACGAAGCCCTCGTTCGACTCGAAGCCGCGGGCGTGAATTTTTTGGACATTTATTATCGCGAGGGATTTCACTGGGGAGGCCACCATCGGCGGTCGCTACCATATACGCCCGGTGCGGAAGGAGCCGGCCGCGTGGTGGCTGCCGGCAACGCGGTGACGGAGATTGAAATAGGTGACCGCGTCGCGTTTGGCGTTTCGAACGGCTATGGCGCCTATGCCGAATTGATCGCCATCAAGTCGCGGCATCTGGTGAAGCTGCCTGGAGCGATGTCGGCGCAGATTGCGGCTGCGGTCATGCAGCAAGGCATGACCGCTCATTATCTGACGTCCAGTACGTATCCGCTGAAACCCACAGACGTCGCGATGGTGCATGCGGCCGCGGGCGGCACGGGGCTTCTCCTGGTCCAAATGGCCAAGCTTCGCGGCGCACGCGTGATCGGCATCGTTTCGGGTGCAGGAAAAGCCGAGGTGGTCAGAGCCGTCGGCGCCGATCACGTTCTCGTTTCGCAGAAGCAGGATTTCGAAGTTGAAGCGCGCCGTCTCACAGGCGGACGCGGCGTAAACGTCGTATACGACTCCGTCGGTAAGGCGACGTTTGACAAAAGCCTCAACTGCCTTGCCCCGCTTGGCACAATGGTTTTGTACGGTCAGTCAAGCGGCGCGGTGCCGCCGTTCGATACCGCGGTACTCAATGCCAAGGGATCGCTGTTTCTGGCGCGCCCGAGCCTTACGCACTACGTCGCTGATCGAAAAGACCTTGAATGGCGGACTTCGGATATCTTTCGCTGGATCATCGACAAGAATCTCGATGTTCGCATCGACCAGGCAATGCCGCTCCAGGAGGCACCGAAAGCCCACGAGAGGCTGGCATCGCGGCAGTCGATCGGAAAGATTCTGCTGCTGCCATGGCCATGAACGAAGCCTCCTCGCTTGCGTTCGGTCGCTCAGGCCAAAACAAGAGGTTTAAATGCTATTTGTCCATAACGACGTCGTGCGCCAGATTCTCACCATTAAGGAGACTATTCCCGTCCTCGAACGTGCGTTTCAGCAAACCGAAACTGGTGAATCCCTGGAACGCCCGCGTCTCGACATGTACATGCCGTGCGAGCTCGATTCTGGTTACTACCGGTGGGGCACGTCGGAAGCCACGACCGGTGGCATTTTCGCCATTCGCATGAAATCCGACATCATCACCTGGCCGCACCGCGACGGCGCTCGCACGGAGGAAAAGTACTGCGTCAAACCTGGCACTTGGTGCGGGCTGGTCATGCTGTTTAACTGCGCTAACGGCGAGCCGCTCGGTTTCGTCAACGATGGCGAAATTTCCCGCATCCGCGTGGGCGCGGCTGCTGCGATTGGCGCGCGCCATCTGGCGAGGCAAAACGCCGTCAAGGTCGGAATGCTCGGCTCCGGCGGTATGGCGCGTGCTTATCTGGAAGGTTTTTGTGCCGTGAGGCCGATTGCGTCCTGCCGCGTATTCAGCCCGACCAAAAAAAACCGCGATACTTACGCCGAGGAAATGAGCGAGGCGCTTGGCATAAAAGTCGTGGCGGTCGATACGCCGGAAGAGGCAGTTCGCGGTGCTGACATTGCGGCGACCTGCACCGACACGATGTCGCCTACAATCAAGGCCGAATGGCTCGCGCCCGGCGTTCACGTAACCGATCTTTGCGAAGAAGAAATCGACGATGAATGTCTGGCGCGGATGGACGTGAAAATCCGCCAGGGAGAAGGTGGCCTGCCGCTGCCCGAAAAAGGACGCGTAATGCGGCTCGTCGGGCACAGCCCGGTTGCATACGTCGCGGGAACCGAGCAACAACTCAAACGTCTGCCCCCGAAGCCAAGGGCCAAACCTAAGATCGCGCAAGGCTGGCCGAACTATTGTGATCTTTATTACGGCCGTGCCAAAGGCCGCGAAAGCGACCAGCAGATCACCTTCTATCATAATTTCGGAAATCAGGGTTTGGCATTCGCCTCGGTCGGCGGCTACGTGCTGAAAAAAGCCGAGAGCATGGGGTTAGGCCGCCAACTGCCTACCGAGTGGTTCCTGCAGGATGTGCGTAATTAAAAGGCGTTGAGTGGCGCGGGTTTGTTGGTTGTTCACAGAAGACAGAGGCAATGGGAAGCGACCAGATGCGACCACATGGGAAAGAACCAGCTAAGCGGCTCAGCCGGCTCTATCTCGCTGCCGTGGCGCTGCTACTGTGGGCAGCGTGGAGCGAGAATGGATCCGCACTGGACGCGGCAGCTAATCATTCGATTTCCGTGATCGTCGGTTTCAGCCCGGGCGGCGCATACGACCTATATGCACGGGTGCTCGCAAAACACATGGGAAAGTATTTGCCCGGAAAGCCCACGCTGGTCGTCGAGAACATGCCGGGCGCCGGCGGATTAAAGGCAGCCAATTACCTTTACCAGGTGGCGCCCAAGGACGGCAGCACGTTCGGCACCTTTGCGCGCGGAGTGGTCATCGGTCCGCTATTCGGCCAGGGTGCTTTCGATGCAACCAAATTCTCTTGGATCGGCAGCGTCACCGACGATGTGAATGTTTGCCTTTCCTGGCACACCTCCCAGGTCAAAACGTGGAACGATGTGATGACCAAGCCCTTCACGGTTGCAGGGCAGGGGCCTCAGGCTGATCCGAATGTCTACGCCAACCTCGTCAAGAATTTATTCGACGCGCCCATCAGCGTGGTGAATGGATATCCAGGATCGAACGAAATCGTCCTGGCCATGGAGCGGGGCGAAGTCGATGGGGTTTGCGCGCTTTCGTATGGTACGGCAAGGACGACGCTCGACGAGAAGATAAAAAACAAGGACATCAATATCGTCTTCCAGGCCGGACTGAAGAAAGCCGCGGACCTGCCTGACGTTCCGCTGCTGCTTGATCTCGCCCGCGACGACACGCAACGCGCCATTCTCAAGCTAGTCATGGGGGTTCAGGGAATGGCTCGTCCCTTCGTGGCGCCGCCCGGATTGCCGCAAGCCCGGACAGAAGAATTACGCACGGCCTTTGTCGAGACGATGAGCGATCCGGCTTTTATCGCCGAAGCAAATAGGTTGAATCTGGAAGTGAACCCGGTGCCGGGAAGAGATGTGGAAGCTCTGGTCGCTGATCTCTACCGCACTCCGCGCGATGTTGTCGAACAGGCGCGGCGCGCAATCGCCGAGCGCTGAGCGACATGCAGCCGCTCGCGCGACAGCTTGCCGAATGGTGTTCCGGACTGGCGGAAAGCGACATTTCGGCCGAGGCTGCCGAGTTGCTGCCGCTGCGCCTTCTCGACTCGACTGGTCTTATTGTCGCGGGCTCATGTACCGCCGCCGCCAATGCCACTCGGTCGCTCGCCGAGACGCTGGGCGGCTTGGCGCAAAGTACGGTGGTCGGTTCGGGGCATCGAATGCCCAGCTCTTACGCGGCGCTGGTCCATGGCGTTGCGGCGCATTGCTTCGATTTCGATGACACGTTCGCCGAGTCGGTTGTGCATCCTGGCAGCGTGGTCATCCCCACGGCGGTCGCGGCAGCGGAGGCGGCTGATGCCGCGAGCGCCGATTTTCGCGCCGCGATCGCCGTTGGCTACGAGGTCGCGGCCCGTGTCGGAGCTGTCGCCGCCCGGCGGTTTCACGCACGCAACATGCACGCGACTGGAATCGTGGGACCCATTGCCGCGGCGGTGACGGTGGGGCGGCTGCGTCGGCTTTCGCAAGAGCAAATTTCGTGGGCGATGGGACTTGCCGCCAGCATGTCTGGAGGAATCAGAGCCTACGCTCGCGATGGCGGCTGGTCGAAGTGGCTGCATGTCGGCTGGGCCGCTCACGGTGGGATCACAGCAGCCGATCTTGCGGCGCGCGGATATCGCGGTCCCGAATATGTGCTCGATGGCGGCAGCGATCTTTATTCGGTGATGCTGCACGGCGAAACGGTGGATCGGTCGCTGCTGCTCGATGACCTTGGCAAGGTTTGGAAAGGCGTTTTGGCGCAGTTCAAGTACTATCCGTGCGCCCATGTGATCCAGCCGTTCATCGAGGCGGTGCTGACGCTGGTCCGCGAACACAACTTGCAGGCCAGCGAGATCGTTGCGATTGAGTGCGCGATTGCGCCCTGGGCGGCGGCGATTGTCTGCGAACCGCCAGAAGCAAAGCTCCGCTTTACTACCGAACTCGAGGCAATCGGCAGCCTGCCTTATCAGCTTTCCGTCGCGGTCTTGGAGCGGCGGGTCGGCATGAATTCCTTGCAGGAAAGTATGCGCGCGCGCTCTGATATCGCCGCATTTGCCAGACGCGTCACATATCGTAAGGACGAGACCCTTGGTCGTGGCTTCGACGGCTCCGTCGAAATTCGGACCGCAATGGGCCGATCCTTCGCCATGCGGGCTGTCTTGGCCGAAAAGGATTCGGCCAAAGTGCGAGAGAAATTCGAGGGCCTGGTGCATGGAATTCTTGGAACAGCGGCGGGCCGCGGCATGGCTGATCGACTGCTCGAAACGCAAGGAGATTGGCGAACCGTGGTGGATGTACTTCGAGCAGTCCCAAACCGGCGGTCAGGGACCGCTGGCGGCGAATGGGCCGTCAGTCCCGGAACCGCAGCAAATGTTGGTTCGAGTTAGCCGCTCATGATGAGTTCCGGAAAATCAAAGTTTCTATGGAGCGACAAGATGATGGGGACAGTGGTCGTCAGAAACCGATGCGCCACACAGACGGCATTGTGGAACCTGCGGCCGCTCCGGGTCATCCTGGCGGCAGCCCTTTTGTTGACCACTGCCGTCTGCCAACTCGCGTCGGCGCAACCTGCCTATCCAACAAGGCCCGTTCACTTCGTCGTGGCCTTCGCACCCGGCGGCATAACGGACATTATTGGGCGGCTGTTGAGCGAGAGGCTGTCTAACGGACTAGGCCAATCCTTCTTCGTCGATAACAAGGGTGGTGCAGCGGGCGCCATCGGAGCCAAGTACGTCGCCGCGGCGGAACCCGACGGTTACACGCTGCTGGTAACCACGACCGCCCTCGCCATTGGCTCGGCCGCTTCGCCTGCGGAAGTTGATCCCAGAACACAGCTGACACCGATTGCTCTGGTTGCCAGTGCGCCGACATTATTCGCCGTGAAGGCTCCGACCTCGGCGAAAAATCTTGGAGAGTTTGTGCGGATGCGCAGCGATGCCCAGCTCACCTATTCGTCGGCCGGGACCGGTACAACCGAACATCTGACTGCTGCTTATGTGTTCAAACAAGTTCCCGGTCTCAATGCAGTCCACATCCCTTTCCGTAGCGGCGGTGAGGCGGTGAACGCGGTCCTTGGCGGCCACGTCGATGTCGCCGTCACGCCGTCGGCCAGCGGGCTCGCACTTTTTCAGGAGAGAAAATTGCAGCCACTCGCTGTGGCAAGCCATAAACGGGTCGCAATGTTTCCCGATGTGCCGACTCTTGCTGAGTCTGGGCTGACCGACGTGGAAAACTCCTCATGGATTGCCGTTTTCGCGCCAGCCAACCTCCCGGAACCTCTCGTGCAGCGACTGAGCTCACAAATTCAGCAGGCGATGCAGCAGCCCGAACTGCGTAAGCGTTTGACCGAGATGGGATTCGATATCCCCACGATAAGCCAGCCGGACTTGGTCGGCTATATGGCCAAGGAGGTCGTCAAGTGGAGAGACATCCTCAAAACGACGGGTGTGACGCTTGAATGAGCTACATGAAGTTCGACCGCCTGCCTATCTCCGAAGAACGCCCGAAAGCGCGATATTCAACAGTATACGGTCCCCTTGGCAGGCAACTTGGCGAAGTCTGTCATTACCGCGGCTTCGCGAAACGAACCCAACGTCGTTGACGGTTATGTTGGGAGCATCATTCGTGCGGGCCGGCGTGCCTTGGATCGGTGCTCCGAACGGCGACACCGCGCTTATGGATTGGGTGTCAAATCAATAGACTTGTCAAAATTGGTTTGAAGGACGCGTGCGCTCGCCGGCAGATACTTCAGAGCTCGTGTCCCTACCACGGAAACCGGAATTTTCTTTCCTGGGGTTTGCGGCGATCCAAAGCACGAAGGGTGAAGATAACTTGGCCGGCTTGGCGCCATAGCGTGGCCTCGTATCGACTGAGGCGGTCGAGTGCAAAGTAAGGCAGATTGGCAAGTCGTAAATAGCAACGCGTTAGTTCAGCGGCAGGATCGACCGAAGGTTCTACTCTCGCGCCGCATGCCTGAAGGCGGTCTGGAGAACTGACCGATGCCTGGGGGCCGAACAGCGCACGCACAACCTGGCGAGAGCTCGTGCTAGCTCGGTGGCTTCGTCCCGCCTCGTTGAGTTGCTCAGCCTCAATTTCGAACAGGCCGGTTTCAATTGTGGTAGCGCGGCGTAGCCGCCACAACAGGCTGGCCAGCCGAAGCACCAATTCTCGCTCAATGGCTGATTGGGCATCGTAATCAGCAATAATGGCGGCTTCGAAGGCCTTAATAGTCTTCCGCATCCTCCAGCGTACCGATCACTGTTTCGGCCGTAAGCCCGTGACGAACGGCATTGCAGCGGGAACGCTGTTTGCCTTCTTCAGTAATCGGACCGGTGCTTTTCCGCGCGTTGCGACGATTGGCCTCGATCTGCTTGAAGGAGGTCATCAAGCATTGCCCGCGGGAATTGGCTTCGTTGGGTTAATCTTGCTGCGTTTGCCGACTGAAGGACCGCCTCTTTCGTTATCCACCTCGGCGCTGACGGCCGCCACGGAGGTCGTGTCCCGATCGATCGTCTTCTCCATCATGGCCGGCAACGGATGCGTCTTGAGCCACAGCACTCGCGCGGCAGCAGCCGCATCAATCCGAATTTCACTCCACCATGCCGCCTCATCGCCGCAACCATGGACCTCGCGATGATGGCCCCGGCACAACGGCACCGTGAATTCGTCGCTGACCTTGCGGCCAAGCGCCCGGCTCTGCGCGAAGCGCAGGTGATGCGGATCCGAAGGTTGGCGGCCGCAAATCAGACAAGGCTGCTTGGCCACGTATCGGACGTGGTCTCGGTCACGAACCCGGCGCGGCTCGGGGAGGGCGAGGGCGCTTTTGTCGATGCCCCGAGCGATCCGCTTCGCCGGCGAGTGCTTACGTGAAGCTGGTTTCGGGAGGTCGCAAAGGAGCGCGCGTGGCTTAGGCTCTGCGGACTGACCGCCTGTCTCAGGTTGGTCCTCGGCGTCGGAGGCGAATGTTTTGATGTGGGCTTGAAACGCGTCCTCAACCCGCTGGGCATCGGCTGCGGTGAGCCGGTTCTTCTCGGCAAGCGATCGGTGCGCCCACATGCCGGCGTCATCGCTGGAGGTAAGTTCGTTCAGTCCGGCGAGCAGCCGATCGCGTAGTTCGGCCGATTGTTCGGGCGCGAGTGTTGGCTTGACGGACGTCCGCGGCCGCCTTCCATCGCCGCCGTAACCGCCAGGCGTTCCTCGTTGCACAGGGTGAGGTTGCTGACCGTTTAGCTGGCCATTGGCTCTTCCCATTGGCTTCTCCGGCCCTGATGACGGGGCCGTCGGCGTCTGCAGGTCGGGCGCATCGAGATCATCCTCGCCCGCAATGCCAACGAGGGTGAAGAGCGCGTAGCGCCGCGCATAGGTCAGCGCTGCTCCCATCCGATGCGGCGTCGCGGTCTCGCTCAGTGCGCAGACCGGCCAATCCGAGGCAATCCATTCCCCGGAAGAATGGGCCAGCACAGTCGTCAGATTGACGATGCCAGCCCCCTGATCGATCGCCGTGGTCTGCACCGTGGCGATCTCATGCTGCCCTAAGGCCTTGCGCACAATCTCGAGCCCGCTCGACAAAGGCGCGTAGCGAAACGTTTGCTCAGCCCCGGAAGCTCCACCCTGGCGGATCGTCGCCACAAGCGACTTCTCCGGATTGACCAGCGCGATTTGGGCCTTGGCCAAAGCGGCAGCCAGATTGGCGATGGAATTACTGGACCGCTGCATGACTATTCCCCTCATCATTCGCGAGGAGATCGAAACTGACGGCTCCAGACTTGGAGCGCTTGGCCCGTATGCCGTGGCCGGTCGCTTCCTTGGCATCCTGTGGCATTAGGCTCTTCAATTCGGTCTTGGCCTGTTCGTGCTCCTGGTGGGCTTCTCGGGTCCGGGCAAACACGGCGGCGAACTCCGCCCAGGCATTGGAGGAGGTCATGTCGACCACGCGCACCGCCTCTATACGCGGCGCTGGGGGCTCGACGCCAAATAGGCGAGGGGGCTCTCCGCTCTCCACACAGCGCCAGAACTTGCGCTCGGCGGTAACGATCAGGTGCTGATAGAGCGGGTCCGCGCGGGTCTTGATCTTCACCCACTTGCCGCCGCCCGTAATTATCGAGAGCACCGCGCTCCTGGCCGACGCCACCCACATGTTGTGCTGCAGCTGGGCCATGTGCTTCTCGGCGGCCGCTTCCTCCGAGAATGACCAGGGCAGCATGAACTTGGACTCAAACACCGCGCCACTTCCCTCGATACGACCGTCGAGGGTGGCCGCCATCCAGCGCAGCGTCGGATGGAGGATCTGCCGCTGGACGTCGGTGATTACCTGCCCCGTGTTGGCCTCGTACCAACGCCGGTTAAGGTCTTCGGTGACGACCCCGAGCTGGACGATGAGGTTGCACGACAGGTCCTTCGGCTCGACCTCGCCGCGTTTTTCCCGCCACAGCCGCAGCAGGGCGGCCTCGTCATCGCCCATGATGACCCGGGCGTCCGAGCCGCCAACGAAGTAGCGACGGGTCAGCCTTTTGACATCTGGTTTAACTTCTTGAATGAGCATCGCTAACCCATGCCTTTCTGCTGCATCATGTCGTGCCTCGGAGCGGACAAGATTGTTATCACGACAATGTTGGAGGCTGCGGTCGTTCAACGAGCCCCCATGTGGGAGCGCTGAGCCGTATAGAGCGGCCGCCTCGCGGTGCACCGGCCGTTCAACAGCCTATACGCACCCGGAAGACATCCAGATCAGGAGAGGAGAGAACAAGTTGGCTTCCTCCTCTATATACTGTCGAGCCCCGTTTGAATTTACACCGGAGGCAAAATATTTCTTGTTACAAGACTGCTATGGGATTCAGCGAAGGCATGACGACGGGCTTTTTCGTGATTCGTTATCGTGACAATTGCGGTGTGCCTTGCCGGTGCTCAGCGAAGAAGGCAGCCGTGTTGAGGAAAAAAGAAGTTTGTCGGAAACGGGCAGTTGCCACGCGATGATTCGATTTCAATCCCGATGATCCGACGACTTGGCCCATGAAGGATCGTTGGCCGAGATACCGGCGAGGCGCTCGCCAACTCGCGTTGCTCCCGAGGCCTCCTTGGGTCCCAGGATTGAGTTCGTTCTGCCAAAACGGGATCTTGGCCCGCAGGTCGTCATTTCCACTCCGGTGCTCCGTCGGACGAGTGAACCGGTTATTCCGTGATCGCCGGCGCCCGCAAACGCGGCGCTATACCTATCGTCTCCTTGGCAGTTTTTGAGCGCCACGCCCTCCAGCTGCCTCTCGAGGTCCGAGCACCCGGACTTCGATATGGCTCAGCTTTTTCGCGGTTCTCGCAAACCGCCGATCGCAGGTCACCATCGCATCTCAGCCTTCCGCCTTTCCCAAGTGAAGAGCATCGGCGAAATCCAATGCGCTACTCGAGGCTCAGCACTAACTTCTGGATCATGGCTGCTCTAAAGAATACCCTGGAGGTCGAGTTCCCGCCCATACGTCTTTGGGGGGTAACGCAAACGATCTCCTTCGCGCGCGCTCAACGGCGATTCAACATTAGCACACAAGCCAAGCGGTGAACTCCGCGCCGGAGTCCTTCGCGGTCTGCAAGCTACAGTAAGGATAGTCGCGTTATTGTGGGCGCGACTTGCGCAAAAGATCAAACGCCAGCAACGCGACCACGTTGCTGGCCTAGCGCTACAGAGTGCGCTGCAATTCCGATCAGAGAAATAACGTTACTAATCCGCAGAGCGCGACGCCGATGGCCAGCACCGACCATTCTGCTGGCTTCAGCCAAAAGACTCTGCCTTCTTTCACCGCGTAAGCAAGCATCGCTGATAACCTGCCGGTGGGACGTTCTTGTTGATTCGGACCATAACAAATGGCGGGCGAGATAGCTGTAGCGCACGGGTCACACAGTGGCTGAATCGCACATGTGCCTGCTTAACTATTGAACAACATCAAGTTTCACTTTTGCCACACCTTGCCTTGTTATTCCCAACATTTGGGCCGCGGACGATGAGACATCGATAGCGCGTCCCCGAACATACGGGCCACGATCATTGACGCGAACCGTCACCGATCGCCCGGTGGCCACATTCGTCACGCGCACCCGCGTACCGAATGGTAATGTGCGGTGAGCGGCGGTCAGGTCGTGAGGATCGAATCTTTCGCCGCTCGCGGTCCGGCGGCCATGGGAATAGAAACTGGCGAGCGCATAGGCCCCTCCCGACGCCATCGAGGCGCGTAATGCGGATTTGTTAGCGATAACAGTTGACTGAGCACAGGCCGCAAGCCCTGCGGCAATCAGGGTCACGGCAGCCAGCCGGCACGCGATCAAAACATGGCGGGAAAAACTTCGGGCACAGTAAGCGGAAGACATGTTACGCAATCCCCTCGCCGCACCGAAATTTCAATAAGCAATTAAGGCTGGACCGTGGTCAGATCAGACGGAGGGGCGTTGCTTCAGCGATTTTGTTTCGGTGTGGCTTTTTTGCTACATCTGCCGGTTGTTGGAGAAATGCCGGGTACGGGCCGACCGCCAAACCATGTGACGACTCAGTGATGCAATATCTTTGACAGAAATAGCTGCGCTCGCTCGCTCCGCGGCTTGCCGAAGAAGTCGGCCGTCGGCGCGTCTTCGACGATTTCGCCCTGGTCCATAAACACAACCCGATGGGCGACCTTGCGGGCAAAGCCCATCTCGTGGGTCACGACGATCATGGTCATGCCGTCCTTGGTGAGCGCTACCATGACGTCCAGCACTTCCTGGATCATCTCAGGATCGAGGGCCGAGGTAGGCTCGTCGAACAGCATGGCAACTGGGTCCATGGCCAGCGCGCGGGCGATGGCGACACGCTGCTGCTGGCCGCCGGAAAGCTCGCCGGGAAACTTGCCGGCGTGCGCGGACAGCCCCACGCGTTCAAGCAGCCCCATGCCTTTCCGCTTGGCTTCCTCGGCGCTGCGGTTAAGTACCTTGGTTTGCGGAAGGGTGAGATTGCGCATGACGGAGAGGTGGGGAAACAGCTCGAAATGCTGAAACACCATGCCAATGCGCGCGCGCAGCTTGGGCAGATTGGTCTTGGGATCGCCGACGGAAACTCCATCGACGGTAATGTGGCCTTTCTGGAAGGGTTCCAGCCCGTTGACGCATTTTATCAGCGTCGATTTACCCGACCCCGAGGGTCCGCAGACCACGACCACCTCGCCCCCGGCGACGGCGGTGGTGCATTCCTTTAGCACCTGTGTCGGCCCGTACCACTTGCACAGGCCTGCGATGTCGATCATGGCGCTCATCGGATGACTGCGACGCGGTGCTGCAGGAACTGCACGGCGCGCGAGGCGGCAAATGAGATGACAAAATAAACGCAGGCTGCGAACGTATACATCTCGACTAGGCGCCCGTCGCGCTCCGCCACCTTTGACGCGGCGCCGAGAAAGTCGGTGACCGAGATCACATAGACCAGCGAAGTATCCTGAAACAGCACGATCGTCTGCGTCAGCAGCACCGGCACCATGTTGCGGAACGCTTGCGGCAGGACGACATAGCCCATGACCGCCGGATAGGTCATGCCAAGCGCCTGCGCCGCGGCCACTTGGCCGCGGGGGATCGACTGGATGCCGGCACGCATGATCTCACAGAAGAAGGCCGCTTCGAACAGCGTGAACGTCATCAGGCAGGAGGCGAACGCGCCGACTTTGACTGGTTGCGCGGAAAACGTGACCCACTGGCCGATATAGGGTACCAGGAAATAGAACCAGAAGATCATCAGCACGAAGGGCACGGAGCGCATCAGGTTCACGTAAGCGGCTGCCGGAACGGTGAGCAGCGCAATATCGGAAAGGCGCATCAGGGCCAGCAGCGTTCCGACAAAAATGCCGATCATTGTCGCGAGCGCCGTCAAGAGCAGCGTGAACGTCATGCCCGTGTAGAACAGATAGGGCAGAGAGCGGACGATGACTTCGAAGTCGAAATTGGAAAACATCGCCTCAATGCCCCGCAGCCGGCGCCCGGAAACCGAGATAGCCCGGGACCGCAACCCGGCGCTCGACGAGACGCATGGCGAACGTCACCACTATGTTGATGACGATGTAGAGGGTCGTTGCAGCGGTGAACGCCTCGAAGACCTGGAATGAGAATTCCTGCATCGCCCGCGCCCGCGCGGTTAGCTCCATCAAACCGATGGTGAGCGCCACGGCGCTGTTCTTGATGGTGTTGAGTAATTCCGACGTGAGCGGCGGCAGCAGGATCCGATAGGTCATCGGCAGAAGGACGTACGCGTAGGTTTGCGGCAGCGACAGCCCGAGGGCGAGTGAGGCCAGCCGCTGGCCGCGCGGTAGACTCAAGATTCCGGCGCGCACCTGCTCGGCGATCCGCGCCGACATGTAGAGACCGAGCGCAACCACGGCGGTAAAGAAGGATGCGTTGGGTAGTTGCTTGAGCCAATCGCCGGCCGCGCTTGGCAGCAGTTCGGGCAGCACAAAGTACCAGAGGAACATCTGCGCCAGCAGCGGGACGTTGCGGAACACCTCAACGTAGACGTTGCCGAGCAGCGCAGCCCCGGGATAGGGGGAGGTGCGAAGTACGCCCATCAGCGATCCGAACACCAGCGCGATGGTGAAGGCGCACGCTGACGTAATCAGCGTCCATCCGGCGCCGATCATAAGCGTGGCGAAATAGGTATGGGCACCGTCCGGCGAAAGCTCCCAGAAGATCGCCCAATTCCAGTGGTAGTTCACGGGCCCGGCGCCCGCACCGGGCGCGACTTACTTATACCAAGCCGGGTCGCCGGTATCGGTCGGGTCGGCGATGACCTTCTTGAACGAGGCGGTCATCGGTACATTGAGATTGATGCCCTTGGGAGGAATCGGCTTAAGGAACCACTTCTCGTAAATGCCATTGATTGCTCCGCTCTTGTAGGTGGCGATCATCTCTGCGTCGACCACTTTCTTGAACGCCGGGTCGTCGCGGCGCAGCATGATGCCGTAGGGCTCGACTGAGAGCGGATCGGTCGAGATCACATAGTCGCCGGGAGACTTTGACGTGGCTACAAGGCTGTAGAGCAGGATGTCGTCCATCACGAAAGCGGCCGCGCGCCCGGTTTCCACCATTAGGAACGCCTCCGCATGATCGTTAGCGGCGATGATGTTGAGGTTGAGATGCCGCCGTGCCCCGATCTCGGTGATCTGCTTGATGTCGGTGGTGCCCGACGTGGAGACGATGGTCTTGCCCTTGAGGTCGTCCACGGTCTTGAAGTTGGCCGATTTCTTCGACACGAATGTATTGGCAGTGACGAAATGGGTGATGGTGAAGGCGACCTGCTTCTCCCGCTCCAAATTGTTCGTGGTTGAACCACATTCCAGATCGACCGTGCCGTTGGCGATCAGCGGAATACGGGTCGCCGAGGTGACCGGATTGAGCTTGATGTCGATTTTGTCCATTTTCAGATCGGACTTGACTGCATCCACGATCCGATAACAGAGATCCATCGCATAGCCGATGACCTTCTGATTATCGTCGTAGTAGGAGAACGGCACCGACGATTCCCGATGACCAAGTGTGATCGCGCCTGTGTCCTTGACCTTGGCAAGTGTGCCGGTGAGCCCCTGTGAGAACGCAGGCACGTTGAGAAACCCTAAAGCCACGACGGTCAATGTAAGTTTGCGACGCATTGTTTGCCCCCTGATTGGCTAAAATCTTGAATCAGGCGTCCCCGAATGCCGGGTATCATAGCGCCTTTTCGCTTTGGTCAAAAGTCAGGCTGTCGCAATAAGGTAAGAGCTATTGGATATAGGTGGCGGCGCCAGGCGCATTGCGCCGTACCGAAGCAAGTAGTCCGGTGTTTTACAGGCGGGCCTAATGGCAGCTCTGCTGAAGAACGGCATAGACATCGGCACCCGCGACGACTGTGCCAGGGCCAATAACGGTCCCTACGCCTATTACGGCGCTGCCTTTGTCAGTTTGGATGTTGATTGATCTTACAGTCTTCCATTTCCCGTCCGGCTGTTTCTGAAATGCGCCGCAGGGAGCTGCCACTGCGCATGCGCGGGAATTGCGCCCATAAACAAGGGGATAACGATGGCGGGAATTGAGACACGTTTGATCATTGCGTGACCGCCTAAAGCGCGCATCATCCTATGGATCGCCGCAGCGGTTCGCAAGTGATTCAAGCTCTGCGCTGGCTGGGTCCAGGTCCCCAAACCTGCCGCACAGCGCACCGTCGCCCAGCTTGTTAGGTCGATGCACAAGATGAGGCCGCTCGACAAAAGCGGCCCCACGTTTTCTCGACCGGCGGACTTCAGCCGGCGTAGGCAGCGCGCGTTTGCGCCTCTTTTTCTGCCTCGGTGGCCGGCTGCGCCGGAAGCTGAAGTACGGTTGCTTCCTGGCCTTCGCAAAGCATCGTCAGCAACACGATGCGTCCATCCGTCAATTCGAGGGCATCGTGATGGGTCAGTGGCTGGTCTTTGTTGACTTGGCGAAAGATCGCCACGCGGCTGCCGGCCGCTGTATCTCCGGATGGGCCTTCGGCCGTAGCCAAAGTCACCGCTTGCGTGAATGCAAGCTCCGTCCCGGGAAGAACGCAAACCGCGGTGGTGGGGTCTTCGGGTGCTGAAAACCCACGCGTGCCAGCGCCGAAATTATGAGTTGTTAGCTTGTCGCCGACCCTTGCTGGTCGCGACGCCACGTTGTGAAGGCTATAGTCGCACATGCCAAGGCACTCCTTTGTTGAGGCCCCCGGCAGGCCAGCCCGAATCAACAAATAAGGATACTCAGATGTGGCGCGCAGCGACCAGATTAAATTTGTTGTTTTAGAATAGGCAAAATGCCTGAATTTAAGGCAAGTCACCCACACCGAAGTCCGTGAAAGAAATACCGGTTTATCTGGCCCGCGCCGAGCAGCCAAAGCGACTGGGCGGCTTATCCGGCCGCCCGCTTCGCTGCGCCAATAATCTCACGGCGTCCTTCGCGCAGATCCGAGAGCGCAAATTGATCCGTCGCGATGACGCGATCTCGCCCGGTGCTCTTTGCCTCATACATGGCGATGTCGGCCCGCCGCAGCAGGCGATCGATGGTGTCGCCTTGTTCCCACTCGGAGACCCCGAAGCTGCAGGTGACACTGCCGAGGTCGCACTTGGAAAATTTCAGGTTTTTGATGGAGCTTCGCAGCGACTCCGCGAGTTCGACGGCGTCGCCGAGGTCACAACGCTCGAGAACGCAGAACTCTTCGCCGCCAAGCCGGCCTACACTTCCGTTGGCTACCATCTTCGCAGCGGTGCCGACGGTGGCAAGCACGACGTCTCCCGCTTCATGTCCGTAGCTATCATTGATGTTTTTGAAATGATCAATGTCGAACAGAATGGTCGAAATCGGATTGTTGACGCTTGCACTTGCGCACGCCTCGGACGCATCTTCGAGAAACGCCCGCCGATTAAGCAAGCCCGTCAGAGAGTCGGTGGTTGCATATTTGATGAGTTCGTATTGCATGTTGGTCAGGCGATTCGCGGCGCGCAGGCGCGCGCGCAGCTCCTCGACCATGGGCGGCTTGGGAATGAAGTCATCGGCGCCGTTGTCGAGCGCTTTGACAACGAGCCCGAAATCCTCGGTCGATGACATGACGATGATGAAGAGGGGGCGCCGGGATCCGGCGAGCCTTCGCGCTGCCGAGCACAGCTCGAGCCCGGAGATGTCCGGCAACTGCACGCTGGTAATGAGCGCGCGAACGTCGGCGTCGACCTTAATGCAGTCGAGCGCCTTTTGGCCTTCGTAAAATGAAAGCACCTCGTGGCCGCCTTGAGCAATGAGCTCTCTCATTGCCCGCTGCACCGCTCGGCTGGGGTCGACCAGCACAATACGCATTGTCGCTCCTGGTGTTGCGATGCTTTTGAACTGCCGAAATTAACAGCCGTTTAAACCTGCAAACCCGTGCCACCCAGTAGGTGAACCCGAGCCCATTTTTGGGGCGCTAAAGTGCTAAATCTAGGCGTTACTGACAGAGAACCTGCTGAATGCGCCGTTGCTCATCTACAAATACGTTTGAGGACTTGTTAATCATTTTCTCCACTAAGGATTTAATCCGTCGAAACAAATGCAATGCATCCTTGGTCTGGTTTGACGGCCATTTTTTGCGATCTCACGACATGCAAGAGCGCAGAAACAAATCCAGGCACAAGATACTCAAAGCCGGCACGATTGTGTTCAATCGCGCCGGAACCATCAGCTGCACGGTGCGAAACCTGTCGCAAGCGGGCGCCTGCCTCCAGGTCGAAAGCCCAGTAGGTATTCCCGAAGCATTCGACCTGCGGATCGATAGCGAAGGGCTAATTATAACTCATCACTGCAAGGTCGAGTGGCGCACCGTGCATCAGATCGGCGTAGCATTCACATAGGCCGGCGCGCCGAAGGTCAAGAGTTTGCCGTCTCAACAGTCTGATTATCTATCGGAGTGATCGAAGATCATTGAGGGTGATCGCCATTGGCGTCCCGCCCCAGCCGCAGGGCGACCCCTGAGACTATCGATAAACCTCGTAATTTTGCACTTCGATTTGGGTCGCTGTTTCCCCGGTTGACTCAACTCCGATGTAGAGGCCGGTCAACTGTGCCTTGGTCCAATCGCTTGGTGGGGATACCCATTTCAATCTGCGAAATAGATCCGAAAGCGGAATTCGGATCCGTACCCATCCCTTTGTCGTGTCGGGTACATGTGGCTCGCGTAAGACCGTTTCATATCGGATTTCCCGGCCTTCTGCGTAGGGGCCGTTGCTGTAGAAGCAGCGATCATATGGCACGTCGCGACAAAGCGGCTTGAGCTGTTCGTTATACGACGCCGAATACCCCTCGGATTGGACCAGGTCGACCTCAAGGAAATGCTGCCTATTCGTACGTGGCGGCGCCTCATCCCAGCTTGCGAGCGCTCCAAGTATAACCCGCCGCCCGCTGTATCCGGCCCGCTGCGAGACGGGTTTCGTCTCTATCTTGATTTCAAACTCAACGTAGACCGGCTTGTCGAGTGAGGTGGCTACTGTGCCGTCGTTGAGGCCAATGAACATGTGCCCAAATTGTATTGGCCAGCCGGTTACATTGGTCTTCTGGAAGTCTGCTGTATCGAGCTTAAGCTTGACGCTGGGGGGCGTACTCTTACTGACGAGTTGGAGATCGAGCCATTGCCCGAGATCGGTCTTCGGATCGAAATCGCCCATGTATGAAGAGACGTTTTGATTGTAATTCGCCGCCCCATTGTGATTGTTGTGATCGTTCTCGTGCGTGACGCCGAAAACCAGAGGTTTCGAATTTTTGCCCGCACCGCAAGCCCCTTGATAGGTCTTGAATACGGGAAATAATTTTTCGCCTTGACCCGGGAGTTTTTCGTAGCCGTCCGCGACGTCGATACAGGCATTTTCAAATTTGGCGTATGCGGTAAGGCTCGTCCGGTCCTGCCTGCTATCGCGCTGCGCAGCTTTATCGGGCGGCTCCGGCTTCATAGTCGATTGCGAGACGGCCTGGGCAAGACGTAAGGAACGCTGGGGGACTGATTTGGCCCCTGCGTGGCTGTTCGGCGGATCGTCCGCTAGCGCCGATTGAGGCTTAAAGAGCCGTTCGCAAAAACCCCATCCCAGCGCTGCAAGCGCCAGGGCGACAGTTGACAGCAAGACTGCCGGCAGTTTCTGACCGCCCCGCATGACCCCACCGCTACATACTATGTCGAAAACGTCAGAGCGAATAGCCCAAAGCCGAAAGCCTCTTCTCTATGAAAACCCGCCTTGCCGTCGAAAGTGTGGCGACAGGGCGGCAGACATCAAGCCCCTCGTCAGCCTTCTGCAGTTTCTTGCCGGCGCTGGAACTAAGCGCGTTGGGTGTGAAAATGAAGCCGGTCGAAGTTCCTGACAGCAATTACATCGCGGCCGAAGAAGATGCTAACCCGCTGCCTCCGCTGGGCGCCCAAGTCACGATGGCGTGGCTGGTCCAAATCGCTCCGGGATGGCAGCGCGAACCGTCTATCCTATTTTTGCACGATAAAGTACCCAAAATTATAAGCAGCCGCGCTTCCCATAGCGACGCCGTAGCTATCTGATAACTGATTGAATATGAAGTCGTACGGTTTGAGTTTGCTCTCTGCAACGCCATAACGCTTTAGAATGGTCAATAGCCGCCATTTGTGATCGTGCCCGATTTGCTTTAGTGTAACTGCATTCTGATAGTCGAACTTGCGAAAGCCGATGTTCTTCATCAATTTCATCATATCGCTGATAACATATATGTGCTTGTCTTCCATTTTCGTGAGTTCGTTCCGGTTCTCCCTCATTCGCCGGCCCGTATTCGCACACATCACTCCGATCGACTTTAAGATATTGAGGTCACGTTCTGCCCAATTTCCTGTCGGATGACGTTTCTCCATTTCCCATATTAGTGCCGCGCAGAAGCTGGTGATCGCATGGGAATCCATAATAGGCTCCCCAAACATTGCCAGCCCACAGGGGCGTAGTACCCGAAATATATCCCTCAGCGCTGCCTCATACTCTAGCAAATGATGCAACACTGAGTGCCCAAACACTGCGTGCATGCTACCGCTTTTGAATGGAAGGCTGCCCGCATCGAAGGTCCAGTAGCGTAGCCTGTCATTTGCATTCGTCATCTGCCGAAGACGAGTCAAAAACCTCAACGAAATATCTGAGCAGTGAATCTCATCGAACTTGCTATGATCAACCAACCCGGAGGTCAGGTTTCCGGTACCGCTGCCGATTTCAAGGCACGCCCCTTCTTCAACCCCATATTTCTGCATTGCCACATTGTACACGTTGAAAATCTGCGTTCTTTGCGCAGGATTGGAAGGGTGCTCAGCCTCGTATTCATCGAGGTCGAGCGCGCAATCGCGGGTGGCGTCGGTCATGAGGACAGGGACCCCGTCCATGATAGGGTAGGATTGGGAACAGCCAAGACAGGACAATTGCATGTCGCTCGCCTGTTTTATAACCCCTGAGCAGCTAGGACATTGAACGCGCGACAGGTCGATGTTCGGTTGCGCCTCTTCTCTAAAAGTCTTGGCCAACGACCTCATTGTGTTACTCCGATCGCGCGTGGGCTTGGCTGTGAGTCGCGCATCTACAGCACCACTCTTCAGAAAATGACTGAGCGATTGCAATTTAATAGATCACACGTTCTACCAAGTCGTGAACGAACGTAATAAATAAGACTGTCAACGAACTTCGCTAGCCGCTAAGGCCAGCCTATTGATCGCTCATTTAGAAAATATATCAAATGGTCGTTTTTCTACGCCGCCCGATTCGCTCAGAATAGCGCGGCGTTGAAATGCTATTCTTCGATAATTCCCGTAAAAATGACTCCAAACGCGAATGATTTTCGCTGGGTTATTTCGCCGTCACTATCCTATTAAAGGTTAGTTGAGCACCTTATCGGAATATCAGATGGGCGATACAGCAAGCGTAACCGAGCACAAGTACCTGTAAGAAAGCTAACTGATAGGCTCGTGCAAATACGGCATCATGAAAATGCGCAATTCTCCGGATGCTGATCCAATAATTTCAAAACGTAACGCCGCACAATGATCTTCTCGTACTCAACGACTACAAAACTGCAGGCAAGGTATTTTGAAATCCGAGCGAACCGGCTCGCGGTCGAAGCGCTACTGAAAGAGGAAAGGTGGGCGCCGGCACGTGGACGATTCATGTGCGTTATCAAAGTATCCGATTGCAGCAGCGGAACCAGTTATTTCCGAACTAAGGGGTGGTCATTTGACACCGCGCCACCGGTCGACGATTCAGAGTGACGAATCCAGAGAGGGCTCCTATGAGAGCGTACGTTCATGTCGGCATGCCAAAGGCTGGGTCGACCGCGATTCAGGTGAATCTGGCGACCTGCAAGTCGGACTTGCTTCGCACTTATGGAATTTATTATTGTCCATCAGACTTAAGATTCCAGAATGATTTCGATATCTATTGTGCGCACAAGGGACGTCGAAGGTCACTCGTGCACGATTTGCTTTTCGCGCGGCAGCGCGCGGCAGCAGACTTAAGCGCAAAGAAAATAGTTTTTTCGTGCGAGAGGTTTTTCGAAATCGCAGAGAACCCTGATGAGTTCGCGGAATTCATACAACATTTCGAAGAAATATTCGAGGGGTCACTCGAATTCGTTGTCGTGTACAGAGATTTACGTTCGTTCATCAAATCGCACGCGACGCAATTGCTGTACAATGGGGGTATCACGTACGGCAACATGGGTTTGGCTTTCTGGATCGTCCGGATGCTAAAAGCCCATTACGATCTGCCGTTCAAGGTCAATTTTCTGAATTACGACTTCGCGAAGAGAGACGCTTGCCTTTACAGCAAGTTCCTTGAATTGGTATCCGGTCAGCGATGCTATGAAAAGGAACGCTATGAGAATATTACACCTGCGCGTCCATTGGCTTACGCGTCAATACTCGGACAAATCTGCAAACTCGAATCACTCTTTCAAAGTGCGGATATAAACTCACCTGAGATCGATTCAGTGAGAGATTCAATAAATCAACGATTTGACCAGTTATGGCTGGGCGGTGCCGAGCGAAAAGAGGAAAAGGACCTCTTTGATTCGCTAAGTCGGGCGTTGGATGATCGGATAGGAAAGTACGCGGATTTAACTATTAGGAGACTTGATGACCCGAGTCGAGCGTTTCTTGAAAAGCTTGGCAGCTCAATGATTGTAGAAAATGGACACGATACTAAATTGCAATCCCTCGGACGCGCCGCGGTCGCCACACGGTAGGGTCACTGGAGAAATGCAGTATTCGCTATTGCCACGCCATCTCGAGCATTTTGCCTGACTGGAACGGTGACTTCGTCACCCTTTACCGGGATCAGCCCGGGAGGCGGGGAAATGTGCGCCGGCAGCGCCAATATCCCGGTCTCTGTTCGCCACCAAATGTTGTCGTCCTCTCCGCGGAAATTGTTCCGATTGAATGGTTGGGTCTCCAGCCAAAACATTTGGTAGCCAACGCCGGTCAAATAATCATAGGTCTCCGACAGGCGCGCCGTGTTGTTCTGTTCGAAGAAAATGACCGGATGGCATCGGGTAATGAGCGCACGGCCGCCGCGCAGTGCGTCGAGTTCCATGCCTTCAATATCGAGCTTGATAAACGAGACCGTTAGACCTCGGCACAGGTTGTCCAGGGTGATGACCGGAATGCTTGCGACGGTCGAGCCCCTGAGACGATCGAGCCAGCGACACACGGCGCGCCGGGTGCTGCTTCGCGCGTCCGCAAACGAGATACCTCCGAAGTTTTCATCGCTGGTGTAATCCGATCGAAATTCCACATGTCCGCGCTTTGCGCTGCAGATCGCGTTAACAACATCCACGTTGGAGCAACCGTTTTGGCGGCAATTGAGCCTCAGAATCTCGGAAATGGCGGGCTGGCCTTCGATCGCCATGACTCGGCCGTTCCCCACCCAACGCGAGAACGGCAGCGTGTGCGTACCGATATTGGCTCCTACATCGACCACGGTGACGCCGGGCGAAATGAATGATCGAAGGACACTCAACTCGTGCTCGGCCCACTCGCCGTAAATCCGGAGCGATTTGCCTATGACGTTGTCGGAGGGCAAGGTGAGCATGGCTCCGTATCGGCAGTCATATTGCTGCAAGCTGGCTGCGAAACTCCGGGCCAAGCTACGCACATTGAGCTCCGCTACGCGGTTGCGAGTATCTCCGGCTTTTCCCTGCCAAGCCATTCGAAATATGAATCGCCGGCGGTCGCGAACGGATTTGCGAAATACTCAAACAGATCGGCGCGCTCCCGGAACAAGACGCGGGCGGCCTTGGGGATTTTCATCCCGTTGTCGAAGTTGCCGTAATGCCAGTAGCCTTTCGGAATATCAAAGACCAAATCCTGCAGTGACCGCCTGTACCAATTCCACAGTTCCATCACTTCGACATTATCGCGTGCATTCTTTTCAATCATGATGTCGCCGGCTGAGTTGATTTTTGTGAAATGGAAGAATTTCAGAGGCGAGCCATTGGCGCGGATCGCACCGTCCATTTCAATCCTAATTTCGCGGGTGCTTATATTCCAGCTGGCCACGTTGTAACCGGGATCACGCTCGATATACACGCGATCGAAGAGGCAAGGTACGAGATCGCACCATTTTTGGTCGGTGAAGATTCCGTTCGGGACGTCGTCATAGCAGGCGAAATAGAGCTGCTGCGCCCACCAGTTGGCGAACTCGTTGCCAACGGCGTCGTTCCGCACTGCACAGAAGCCCAAATTGTAAATGCCGTACTTCAGCGAAGTCAGTTCATTGTCTTTCATCAGGCCTTCGCTTTTGTTCGGCGTCACCTGGTGGGGCGTCAAAATTACGGAGTATTGGTCAAGCTTCTCCACGATTTCGGCCAGGTCCGAGAAGACAGCGATGTCAGGATCGAGGTACACCACCTTTTCCGCGCCTTGACTGAGGAGGTGGCGGAGCATTTGGCCCTTGACGGCCGTGGAGGCCTCGACGACGTCATGCTTGAACAACCAGCGGTCAAATCGCTGGAAATCCAGCTCCTTTGCATAAAGGATTCGGTCAAACTCTGCGCTCAACCCACACTCATTGCCGTTCGGCGGCTCATCGGTGACGACGGCCCATAGTACCCAATCGGGATGAGCTTCGCGCAATGTTCGCGCCAAAATGATGGCGCGCGCCAGGTAGCTGAAGGTGAAGCTCGTGAAGCAATGGATCTTGCCGCTCATGGCCGTTCGCCCCTGAAAAGCCGGCTAATCCCTTTGATCGTCGCGGACGTTCCGCTCTGATCGATCTCGTATGAAGACATCCCATCATTGCCGGTCTTGGCCAAAGATGCTGCTGCGCCCGACGCCAAGAATTCGATCAAGGCAGCGCTTTCGTCGAAGATTAGACCGCAGTTCAATTTTCGCACGATGTCCGCAACGTTGCCGCTATCGGAAAGGCAGAGGAGTTGGGCTCCTGCGGCAATCGCTTCGTGTGCAACGAATGAGAAGGTTTCCGGCCAGGGCGATAAGATCAAGACAAAATCGATTCGGTTTGCCGCCAGCAGCCGCTCGGTGGCCGAGCGATCTTTTCCTGTCACTTCAGTCTTAACGAACTTGACGTGCGGCAGAGACGAGGTACCACCCGCTGCGAAGTGGAAAAATTGGTAACGCCGATCGTTGCCCAGCTTCTGGACAAGTTTGGAAAAGAGCGGCCAGCCCTTGTTTGGCGATGAATAACCGACGAAAGCGACGGATATTCTCCCTTCTGTCTTTTCACGTGGTCCCGCTTTGCGGCGGTTCTTCTTGGCGACGAGCCGCCAATGGGGATGCACGGTTGCGCTGTTGCGCGGCAAGTTGCTCGATCTCAACCAAAGGTCCAGCGTGACCGGCGACGGGCTCACGACATCGAAATTGCACGCTTCGAATAGGCGGCGCATGCTTTCGAGATGGGCGTTTCGTGTTTTGCCGTATATGCAAACTCTGCATGCGAGGCTGGTCGGAGGTGGCGCCCCGCAGAACTGCGCGTCATTGCGCAGCAGGTTGTATCCCTCGCAGACACTCGAATAGTCGTGCAGCCAATAGATGCGGCGTTCGGGCCGAAGCGCTGAGCACAGGCCGATAACGTCGGGAACGTGAAAGCCCATCATCGAGTGAACGACGAAAAGCACCTTGGACCGGCCCTTCGACCGGACCTTGGATCGGGCGGTCTTCAAGGCGCGCGTCACCGCGCCGATTTGAGCCAAACCAAGAAGCTTGCCGTCGACGACGACCCGAACCAGAAATTCGGGAGTTTGCTCCGCGAGCATCAAGCGGGCGATCTGCGGGGAAATATGGATATAAGCGTAGCCCTGTTCATTGAAGCGGCATTGCTCGTCCGTGATGAATATCTGGGTCCCGCCAATGACTTTTATGTAGCAATCGTGACTGAGGGATACGATCAGGCCTTTTTTCCGCTTGGTCGCGGCTGTGAGCTTTCGCAGCAGCGTCGTCTCGCTGAGTGATTTCTCACCTTCAATGAGGCCAACGGGAGGTCGTTTCGCCGGTTCAATGGCGGCGTCGATTATCTGGCGCCGGTACCCGCCGGGGCGCCGCGGGAGCCTACCTTCGCCTTTGCCCGAACGTAGGTAATGCAACAATGGGTTAAGACCCGCATTGCGAACATCCTCGTTCACCGCGAGGTAGTATTTGGTATCGAATTCCAGGCTCGGATTGCGCCCTTCGCGCCAGCCGGTGTGAAAGAAGTGGATTAATGGGTCTACTCGAGCCTGGGCCACATCGGGGTAGCAAGCGGTGTAAAAGGCGCTGTCAAACCCCGAGCGGACCAAATTCAGCTGATCGTCATCATTGCCCTTTGCGTTAATCGCATCTGTGGCGCTGCTGGAGACTTGATCGGAGGAGTCCGGGTCATCTTTTAGGTCAGGGGTCTCATTCGGATCGATGGGCAAGAATTCATCGTCATCCGTGAACTCAATGATCTCGCCCGGCACCGGGGCCAACAAATCCGTCAGGTCAGGGCTCAGCGAGGTTTCGACGGCGTTGGGCAGAGGAATGGAAGCGTCGCCGTCGCGAATGAGACTGAGGTCAAAGTTGCCGGCATCAGCCTCGAGTTGAACAAGCAGAGGGTTGACCGCGAACTGCGCGGCGCCAGGGTGCGCCTCGATCCATGCAGAGACATCAAAATCCGGATGTGGCGACTTACCTTCACGCCATCCGCGATAAGCAAAGTGCGCCGCCAGATCGAGTCCAGCGTCATCGGCGTCCTCGAGCTGCTGGCGATAGAAATCTTCGTCAATATAGCCGCGCAAGCGCTCGACCCAGTTGCAGATCGAATCTCCGAATAACAGTCGCGAACGGATGGACGGGCTGATACTTGAAGAGACGATACGGCCTTCGATCAAACCGTGTTTCAAATAATGGTAATAAGGATTGATGTTCGACCTTGCGACGTCTGCGTTGTGCAACAAATACGACACGGTGTCGAAAAAGGCATTCGGATTTCGTCCCTCGCGCCACCCAATTTCACAGAAATGGCCCAGCAACTGCGAGGGATCCAGGGTGATGTCGGGATATTCGGCGGCGTAATATTCCAGGTCGAAATGCTTGCCGATCTCGAACAGTTCCCTCGCCATGGCAAGGTGGTCAGGGCCTGCATCGTGACCGTTGCCATTGAGAGTGCTGCCATTGCTACCGTTTTTGTCCAGGCGCCCTGAAGATTTTCCCCGAAGGCCGGCGTCCGAAGGGACGCGTCCGGGATGGGTTTGGGCGATGGTACGCGACGCGCGATCGGTCCGTGCCCCTGCGAGCCCGGGGTTTGGCGTATGAGCCAACGCACCATTTAGCGAGCGGTCATCTTCGAACAACAACACATGGACATTGCGTCCAACGATCTCATCGGCCTCATCGATGTCGGGTTGTATTTTCATCGAAACGTTCGCTGGAGTGCACCACTGGGAAGGTTCGCCGATGAACGCTTGGAGAGGTTGGGTATGTCTTCAGCAGCTAAGTGCAGGGGGCGGCAGGGACTTGGCCTGTGTAGGGCAGGAATCCGACCAAGGGGGCCCCGCAAGTTCCGCTGAAGACTTAGAACAGAGAAAAGTCCTTGTAGGGTGATCGCCCTTCATTGAACCCGGCATTATTAAAGTGCTCCTGTGCACTTTTTAGCTTTCCCTTTCTTATTGCATCGGCGACGTCCGGGTATTGCTGTAGGTAATAGCTCTCGTCGACCAACAATTTTCGTGGGAATCGATTTTCGAAATATCCCGCCTGAAGATAGTGTTCCAAGCCTGTCTTGATCCTCCTTCCTTTGATTGCCGCAGCGATGTCCGGATAGAATTCCACATAAAATCTCTCATCGAACATATTTTTGCTTCGGATGGCTCCTATGAGCAGTCGACGAAAGATCTCCTTGGGAATGGTTACATAATTCGTTTCATCCTGGCGGTCAGTTTTCACCAGTTTTTCCAGATTGCGATAAAACACGGGTAGTCCTCCGTTCGCTGCGTCGCAGCATCGTGGCTCGTCCGTGCCTATAGTGGTTCCGCGTAATTTTTCATTGCCGGTAGAAATGGGATATCTAGATAAAATTTCATCGAATCCCTTATGAGATGGAGATGATTTGTCGCTTGGAGAGGCCGTCAACGACGACAGCCGCGAGTTTGTCCGCGGAGAGGTCCTGTGTTTGCAGATGGATTTCCGGACGATTCGGCGCCTCATACGGCGCATCGACGCCCGTGAAGTTCTTGAGCTTCCCCGCTTTTGCCTTTGCGTACAGGCCCTTGGGATCGCGCCGCACGCAATCCTCGATCGGCGTGTCGACAAACACCTCGATGAATTCTCCCTCGCCGACAAGCCTTCGGACCATCTCGCGCTCGGCCCGGTAAGGCGAGATGAATGAACACAGGACAATCAGCCCGCTCTCGACCATCAGCTTCGCGACCTCGCCGACGCGCCGGATATTTTCGACCCGATCGGCCTCGGTGAATCCAAGATCCCGATTGAGGCCGTGGCGAAGATTGTCGCCGTCGAGCATGGTCGTGTGGTAGCCGCCAATGTTGAGGCGCTGCTCGAGAATATTGGCAATTGTGGACTTTCCAGCGCCGGACAACCCAGTGAACCAGACAATGACCGGCTTTTGGTGCTTTAGCGCTGCGCGCTCGGCTTTGCCGACGAGTAAGGCCTGGCGATGAACGTTGGTGCCGCGCCGGAGCCCGAACGCGACCATGCCGGCGCCGGCGGTCCGATTGGTGAACCGGTCGATGATGATAAACGAGCCCATCCTCCGGTTTTCGGCATACGTGTCGAACGCAATGGGCGTAGCCGTCGATATATTGCAAAATCCGATGTCGTTGAGCCCAAGAGTGTGAACGGCAAGATGCTCGCGGGTATTGACGTCGATCTTGTATTTTATGGCCGTGATGCTCGCCGGGACGGTTTTTGTTCCAAGCCGAATGAGATAGGACCGGCCGTGAAACAGCGGCTTTTGGTCCATCCAGATGACATGAGCCGCGAACTGTTCCGAGACCTCAGGCCGCGCCGACGGCGCAACGAGAACGTCGCCACGCGAAATATCGAGCTCGTCGGTCAGAGTCAGCGTAACGGCATCGCCGCCGTCGGCCGCGTCGAGACTGCCGTCAAACGTCACTATTTCGTCGATCCGCGACGACACTCCGGAATTGGCGACGACAATGGGGTCGCCTTTGTGGATTTGGCCCGATGCCACGGTCCCGGCATAGCCGCGGAAGTTTTGATTGGGGCGGCTGACCAATTGGACGGGAAAGCGGAACGCACCATCGATCGCGCCATCTCGAACGTGAACCGTCTCCAGGTGGTCCAGGAGGGAAGGGCCCTGGTACCAGGGCGTATTGTCCGAGAACGTAGTGACGTTGTCACCGAAGCGGGCCGAGATTGGAATGGGAACGACGGACAAAAAGCCTAGCTTCTCGGCAAAGGAGGTGTAGCCGGCGACGATGCGGTCGAACGCCTCTTCGCTGAAACTGATCAGATCGATCTTATTGACCGCGAGGACGACGTGTCTGATGCCGAGAAGCGAGCAGATGAAAGAGTGCCGTTTCGTCTGCACCAGGACGCCCTTGCGCGCATCGACAAGAATGATGGCAAGCTCGGCGGTGGAAGCGCCCGTCGCCATATTGCGGGTGAACTGCTCGTGGCCAGGCGTATCGGCAACGATGAACGAACGGCGCGGCGTGGAAAAGAAGCGATAGGCCACATCGATGGTGATGCCTTGCTCGCGCTCGGCCTCGAGGCCATCGAGCAGGAGCGCGAAATCGATATCGTCCCCCGTTGTGCCGTGGCGATCGGAGTCCTTAACGAGAGCGGCAAGCTGATCATCCAAGATCAAGCTCGTATCGTGCAACAGCCGCCCGATGAGGGTGGACTTGCCGTCATCGACCGATCCACAGGTGATGAAGCGTAGCAAATCTTTCTCAACCGCCGAAGGCTGCGCCTCGGTCCGTAAGGGCCATTCCATCAGAAGTAACCTTCGCGCTTTTTCTTTTCCATCGATGCGGTTTCGTCGGTATCGATCAAACGGCCCTGCCGTTCGGAGACGGCGGCGGTTTCGACTTCGACGATGATCTCGGGGAGCGTGCTTGCGTCGGACTCGATGGCGCCCGTCAACGGGTAGCAACCCAGTGTGCGAAAACGGACGCGGCGCATCTGCGGTTGCTCGCCGGGCTCGAGCGGCAGCCGGTCGTCATCGACCATGATCCAGGTTCCGCTCCTGCGAACGACTGGGCGTTCCTTGGCCAAATAGAGCGGCACAACGGGGATGTTCTCCAAGGCGATGTAATTCCAGACGTCGAGCTCGGTCCAATTGGAGAGGGGAAAGACGCGAATGGATTCGCCCGAGCCAATGCGCGTATTGAAGAGGTTCCAGAGCTCCGGCCTCTGATCGCGGGGGTCCCAGCTGTGATTCTTGGCGCGAAACGAGAAGATGCGTTCCTTTGCCCGGCTCTTTTCCTCATCACGACGCGCGCCGCAAAACGCCGCATCGAATCCGTATTTGTCGAGCGCTTGTTTGAGTGCTTCGGTCTTCATCACATGCGTGTGGATTGCCGAACCAGATGCGTTCGGGCTGATGCCCTGCTTGACCCCATCGTGGTTCACGTAAACCAGCAAATTCAGACCAAGCCGGCGCGCCGTCTCGTCGCGAAAGCTGATCATTTCGCGGAACTTCCACGTGGTGTCGACATGCAGCAAAGGAAATGGCATGGGTGCCGGATAAAAGGCTTTGCGCGCCAAATGCAAAATGACGCTTGAATCTTTGCCAATGGAGTAGAGCATCACCGGATTTTTGAACTCGGCGACGACTTCGCGCATGATTTCGATGGCTTCGGATTCAAGACGACCCAAATGAACCGGGAGGCGGCGCGTTGTAGGTTGGCCGTGCGTCGCCGGTTGCTCTTTGATCGGAACAACGACTGTCATTGGCAATCTTTTCTTTCGCTCCCGGGGCCGTCGTCAAGTACGGTCGTGTCGAACGGTTCGCCACATTGTTCTTGAGCGATCCTATGGCGCTACAGATAACAAGCCGTTTCCAGATCGATTGCGGCTTACCGTTAACGAGGATGTAATCCGCAGCAGCCGCAAGTGCCGGAAAACCCGACTAAATTTGATCGTTGAGGTTTCCGATTGCCACACCGGGGAGAAGCTACAAGCGAGAAGCATCAACCTCGGGGCAGTCCATGAAATTTGATAACCACGCGGCTAGTCACAGCCTTGTGTCTATGTCGGTTGGTGGTCAAGGTGAAGGTCTGGTTTCCGGAGTGGCGCGCGGCCAGGACGCGCGCAGCCGGTCTCTTCTCAAGGCTATCAGCTGGCGGCTGACCGGTACATTGGACACGTTCGTGATCGGCTTCATTGTCACCGGCAAGGCTTCGATTGCCGGCTCGATCGCCGCTACGGAATTGTTCAGCAAGATTGCGCTGTATTACGGCCACGAAAGAATGTGGGCGCTAACTCATTGGGGGCGATCGTAACGGCCGCTTTACCGCGAATTCTCGGGGCTGCGGGCAGCGGCTTCAAGATTCCTGACGGCGTCGAGCAACTTTGTGATGCAGCCGGGATGAAACTGCCACTCTAGGTCACCCAACAATGGCGACCCTCATCAAATGTGTTGAAGCGGACAAGGGACCATAGCCATGCTCAAGGGCATCATTCTTGCTGGCGGAAGCGGCACTCGGCTCTACCCGATCACGAGGGGCCTGAGCAAGCAATTGCTGCCTATCTTCGATAAGCCAATGATTTACTATCCGCTATCGATCCTGATGCTGGCGGGCATCCGAGACATCCTGATTATCACGACGCCGGAGGACCGAGCTCAATTCGAGCGTCTCCTCGATGACGGTAGCCAATGGGGTGTGCGGCTTTCCTACGCGATCCAACCCAGACCGGAAGGGCTGGCCCAAGCATTCATCATCGGCGAGGACTTCATCGGCCGGGATCGAGTCTCGCTGATCCTAGGTGACAATATTTTCTTCGGGCATGGCCTGCCCGAAATCCTGGAGCAGGCGGCCAATCGCCAGGCGGGAGCGACCGTATTCGCCTATCACGTCGACGATCCACAGCGGTATGGAGTGGTCTCGTTCGATGAGTCCGGCCGCGCCCTGGAAATTGTGGAAAAACCGAAACAGCCTTTGTCAAACTGGGCTGTGACCGGCCTCCACTTCTACGACTACGACGTCGTTCGCTTGGCCAAGGAGATCAAGCCCTCCGCCCGCGGAGAGTTGGAGATTACCGACCTGAATAAGCGATACCTCACGGGGGGCGAACTCACCGTAGCCCGCATGGGGCGCGGCTTCGCGTGGTTTGATACCGGCACATTCGACTCGCTGATCGAAGCCGCTTGCTTCGTACAGACGCTGGAGCGCCGGCAGGGGATGAAAATCTGCTGTCCGGAGGAGATCGCCTACCGTATGGGATACATTACCCAGACGAGATTCATGGGGTTGGCGGGCGCCCTGAAGAAGAGCGGATACGGCACTTATCTCGAGGCTCTGGTCGAGACCGACGACGCGATGGTAGCGTAAGCGCCTGCCTTGACGTAGCGGTCGCGCTTGGTGGCCCGTTTCGTCATGCGGCCATCGCTTGAGCTTGCCCCTGAATGAAGGCCGTCATCTTCGGCAGGCAAACTCGCGCCACGTCGTACCGGTCAACGATTGTCTGCCGCGCCTGACTGCGCAGCGGATTGAAGCGGCGTGGATACGCCAGCACCTCGACAATGCGTTCCGCGAGTTGCTGAATGTCAAAGAAGGGTACAAGCAGGCCGTTTTCGTTGTCGCTAAGGACTTCGCAAACGGGAGCCGTGTCGGATCCAACCACCAGGCATCCGGTGCTCAGCGCCTCAAGCAGCGACCAAGACAGGACAAAAGGATAGGTCAGATAAACGTGGGCCGATGAGACTTGGAGGGCGCTAAGGTAGTCCAAATAGGGCAGGCGACCGGTAAAGTGAATCCGCTTCAGGTCGATTCGCCCGGCGACTTCGTCAAAGAACGTCGACTTCCATGTCGTTCCCTCTGGCGGCGGTGCGCCGTAGGACACCTCGTCGCCGCCAATCACGACGAACTGCGCCTGCGGCCGTTTTGCCATGATGTGCGGAAGCGCACGCATGAAAACGTGATAGCCTCTCAACGGCTCGAGATTGCGGGCCGCGAAGGTCACGACCTCATCTGAGCGTCGAAGTTCCCGACCGGAAGGCAGGCGAAACACCGCGTCCGGATTGGGCTTGGCGATGTCGATGTCGATGCCCTCGTGGCACACCGAGATCTTGCTTTGGTAATGTTCGGGAAATGTCGAGCGCTGCCATGCTGTCGGTGAAATACCGGCATCACAATCCGCAAGAGCGAGCAAGGTAGATGCATTCTTCAGGTGCAGCCCGACATGGCCGTCCGCTCCCGTTTCGGGAAACTCCGCATCGAACCCAACGTCGCGGCCGTACATCCCGTAGAAAAACTCGCAGTAGAGCAGGATGCGTGCATCCGGATATATGGTCCGTAGCGGCAGCGTCTCGCCCCAGCCGGGATGCGCCATGATCAGGTCTGGAACGAAGCCAGTCGCCGCTAGCGAGGACAGCGCATAGAGAACCTGCTCGCCGCGGTAGCACTCCATATCGAAGCGCCGTGCAAACGGATGCGCGGACGACGCTTCGGCATTTGACATGCTGTATTTTACGAGGTTGACGCCGTCTATCGCCCTGGATGTCGAGGAGCCGATGGCGGCAACCCGCACCTGCAGATTGTGCGCAAGCGTGGGGGCGATGTGGCGGTACTGGCCCGGAAAGTTGTTATGAACAAACAGGACGTTCATGCAGCGCAAGTCCTCAAAAGCCGGCCGGAATTTCGGTGGGCACGGGAGGTTGATTGACACGTTGCTGCATTGGCGCTGCGGGCCAGGCGAGCGCCGAGAACGGGATTGGATCGCGCGACAACATCGGGTTGTAATAGGGGTCGGCCGCAAGGACTTCCCCCCACTTTTCTCTCAGGTTCTGCAGCTCCCGCTCGAACCGCGCCGTTTGACCGGCGCTCACGTCCGAGCCGCGGCTTGCCGATTCCAAATGCATCAGCTTTGCGTGCGGGGTGAATACGATGCGCTTACCGTTCGCGCGCAGCTTGAGGCAATAGTCGACATCGTTGAAATTAACGGGGAATCGAATTTCATCCATTCCCCCGACGTTGAGATAATCGCGCCGGCGCGTGACCAGGCACGCCGCGGTCACGGCGCTGCATTCATGCGCAACGCGAAGGAGGTCGCCATATCCGCCGTCGCCATCCACGCGATCATTGAAGGCGTGTTTGGCAGCGAAACTGGGGCCTAATACGACGCCGCCATGCTGTACGATCCCGCTCGGCCAAACCAGGAGCGCCCCGACCGCGCCGACGTCGCCGGCCGCGATTCGGCTCAGCATCTCCGCCAGCCAATGATCGTCGAGAGCCTTGACGTCGTTATTGAGGAGACAAAGGACGTCGCCGTGAGCGGCCTTAGCCGCGCGATTGTTCAATCGGGGGAAATTGAATTCGCCGGGAATGTGCAACACGGTCGCGAGATTTTGTTTGATCTCGGCGAGATAGGCCAACATGGCCGGATCGGTGGAGTCGTTGTCCACGATCAGGATCTTGGCTTTCGTCCGCTCTGCAGCGGGCAGAATGGAGTCGATGCAATCTTGCAGCAGGTGAAGGCGGTTGCGCGTCGGAATGACGATCGTGGTGCTAGGCAGTTCATGCTTTCGCGCGACCTGCACCGCAGGAAGGATGCTGCCGGCGCCAGGTTTTATTTGCGCCTCGATCCCGCAGCATTCCAGGTGAGCGCTTACGGCGGCCGCCAACTCTGCAGAGGCCGAAGACCTATCGAAACCAGGAAGCGTCCCTAGCGAACCTGGAATATGGACAACGTCCTTAGGGGATGCTGAGCCGTCATCCAGCAGGAAATTAAACACCCGGTAAAGGTTCGATGCGCCGGCTGCCAGCGCTTGCTCGGCGGCCAGGCGGCGCAGAGCAAAGAGATGCGCGCAATATCCCTGTTCCAGCGTCCGTTCGTAGTCGAATGCCGAAAAGGCGAGTGGCCATACCGATCTGTCGGTGCTTTCGATGTCGAGGTCGGAGTAGGCCGCCCGAGCGTTCGGAAACTGAGCGAATGCAGCCGCGATCCGCTGCAGTGCGGATGAGGTGAACAGCGTTCCGGCGAGGGCGAAGACGACAAAATCGTAGTCCGCTCCTGCGTCACGCAGAAACGCTCGCGCCTCTTTGGCGCTTAAGCCGGTAGGCCCCGATGAATGCGGGAGGGATGCGGCGACCCAGTCTGCATTTGTTTGTTCGTGCAAAGTCGAGAGCGTGGCATCGACCGCACCGGGCCCGACCAAGATAACGGCGCCGCGCAGCGTAGCCGATTGATTGGGCTTAACCGGAAGCGCTTCTTGCCAATTCCGATATTCCGAAAACGGTACTGACATCGGCACAAGCCGATCGAGCAGTTCTGCTCTTAGCTGCTCACGCTCGGACAGTCCGTGGCCGATAATTGCTTCGCGAAAACCGTCCGCATAGGCGATGAAGACGATTGAGCGGCCGCCGATGTTTTCGCCCACGTCATCTGTCAGCGCGAGCCGGTGAACAGTCCCGTCGGCGAACCTTTGCGGCAGATGAAAATCAAACGTGCGGACCGCGCGGGCATCTTTCTCGGAAGCGCCACCATGGCTCCATGTCGAAGCGCGCACGCGCGTGACCAACACTCCGTCAACCAGCACATTCGCGGTGGCCGGCTCCCGATCGATCCAACCCGAAAAGCGTAATCCGCCCAGCCAGCGCACGGTTGCTGGCCCTTGAATTTGCGGCGTGCTTTCCGACGGCTGGGCCAAATCGATCGGCTCGCCGATCGCGATCCCTAGGTTTGCCAGCCGCGCTTCGACAATGGAGCTGTTGCGCACAAGACCTTCGTCAAGAGTGCAGGAGAAGCCATAACAGCCGTCGCCAACACCTTTGGATATGAGCTCGTGGACGTCGCCATCTGCGCGAATGACTCGGATGGGATAACCGTCGACGAGGATTTCAACCGCGAACTTGCGGCTTGTATCGGCGGTATCCACTACGAAGCCTGAAAATCGGCGTTCATCGGATCGGAAGAACGCCGATTGCAACCCGCGGCGAGCGCGCGAAGCCGATGCGGTAGCGGTTTTGCCCAAGTGCTTCATAGTCGCGGCATCCATTCGCTTAGCGCGTCGACTAATTCGTCGAGCGACGCGTTTGGATCGATCGGAAGATCGTTCTTGTCCGGCTTGCTGCGGCCCCGCGACCAGTCAAAGTAGGCAATCGGCAGGGAGCAGGATTGAACAGCCGAAATGACAGGATGCCCGAACAGCGGCCGGGTCGTACAGATGACGATGCGATCCAAGCCAAGAGATAACGCCAGACGTTCAAACTCTTTGGAGTCGATCGCACCTGTCACGAAGGTGTTCGCGTTCTGCATCAGGCCAATGTCGTCGAGCGTCGCGCCGACGATCGAGATCGACAGGTCGGGCCGTATTTTGGAAAAGGCCCGCGCGACTTCGCCCATGAGCCATCGCTCGTGGGCGCAAGATCGCACCGGCACGAAGCCCAGCCTGCCGTTAGCGAACGTTTTGTCCACTCGCGTCTTTCCCCGGCAATTTTCGGTGGCGGGCCTGATTTTACGAATGGTGCGGTGAGGCAACACAGTTGCCGCAAAAGCCTGGGCGCGCTTGCAGGGGGCTAGAATTTCCCGAGCGTCGGTGGCGATCTTCTGCCAAAAGTGCTTCCATTCCTGAGAGTCAAGTCCTGCATCGACTTTGTTAGTGTCATCTCGTCGCCGATTTGACTGGGCGGCGAGGAATGATCGAACAGCCTCAGCGGAAGGATGCGCGTCCTCGGGGCCCATGAGGCCGGCGTCAGCAACGAAAATATCGCAGGGGACCTTCAGCTTCAGGAGTGTGTCGATGAGGCTGAAGGGCGCATGGGCTGGATCGACAATTTCAATCCCTGCGGGTTCAACGCTCTGGAGAAGATTGAACAGGGATTTGCAATTGCTTGAGGAGCTAATGTCGAACCGAAGCGATTGTGGGATGCCACCTGCAGCATCTAATATTTCGACGAATTGTCCTTTGGCCTCGCATCGAACCTTTAGAAGAAGCACGGCCTGTCCGGCGGACGCAAGTTGGCGCGCCCGCTCGGCGGCGACGGCGCCGACAGCGCCTACGCCGGTAACCAACAGGCTTGGGTGGCTAGCATCATCGGTGGCCTCAAGTTCGATTGCCTCGCGCGCGGCCCGTAAGGGGTCCGCGGACATGAATGCCGCGCACTCCAAGCGATGGGTGGGAAACCGCTGTTCGAGGATGCTGAGATTGCGAACGACCAGAGATCTTCGTTCCGACCCAAATGACTTGGAGCCGGCATGTCCTACATAGACCGATGTCGCACACACATTCCTGAACCCACGTTCCCGGGCGCGCAGGCAAAAATCGGCATCCTCAAGATACCCCCGGCCAAAGTTCTCCGACAGCGTGCCGGCCGCGTCGAGACAGGCGCGCGTGACATAGAGGCAAAAGC
>JBAUYV010000012.1:0-14806 GCA_049584975.1 Xanthobacteraceae bacterium
GTTCAGAATCGTATCGAGTGCGATCGCGGTCTTGCCGGTCTGGCGGTCGCCGATGATCAGTTCGCGCTGGCCGCGGCCGATCGGAATCAGCGCGTCGATCGCCTTCAATCCGGTCGCCATCGGCTCGTGCACCGATTTGCGCGGAATGATGCCCGGTGCTTTGACGTCGACGCGCGATCTATGGTCCGCCTTGATCGGTCCCTTGCCGTCGATCGGCTCGCCGAGCGCATCGACGACGCGGCCAAGCAAGCCTTTGCCGACCGGCACCTCGACGATGGCGCGGGTGCGCTTGACGGTCTGGCCTTCCTTGATTTCACGGTCGGCGCCGAAGATCACGATGCCGACATTGTCGGTTTCGAGGTTCAGCGCCATCCCGCGCGTACCGTTCTCGAACTCGACCATCTCGCCGGCCTGTACGTTGTCGAGGCCGTAGACGCGGGCGATGCCGTCGCCGACCGACAGCACCTGGCCTACTTCCGAAACCTCGGCCTCCTGGCCGAAATTCTTGATCTGCTCCTTGAGAATGGCGGAGATTTCCGCGGCGCGGATATCCATTATCGAGCCTCTTTCATCGCGTGCCTGATTGCATTGAGCTTGCTGCGCAGCGAGGTATCGACCATGCGGCTGCCAAGCTTGACCACGAGACCGCCGATAATGGCGGGATCGACCTTTATGGCGAGATCGACGTCCTTGCCGCTGACCGCCTTGAGCGCATTGCGCAGCGCGGCGACATGGTCGTCCTTGAGCTGTTCGGCGACGGTGACCTCGGCGGTTGCCTCGCCCTTGTGGAGAGCGACCAGCACGCGAAACGCCTTGACCATGTCGCGCACCGCGAACAGGCGGCGGTTCGCCGTGACCAATTTGAGGAACTTAGCCGCCAAGCCGCCGATGCCGGCCCGCTCCAACACCGCAGACAGCGCCCGCAATTGCTCGTCGGTAGAAAACACCGGGCTACGGACGAGCCGCAACAGGTCCGGACTTTCCGCAACAAGCGCCTCGAAGCGTTCCAGATCGGCCTTCACGGCGTCGATCGCGTTCGCCTCGCTGGCGAGTTCGAACAACGCGGTCGCGTAACGCCCCGCCGTGGTGGAGTTAGCGAGCGGCGCGGTCGCAAAGTGGCCCGCGGTGCTGGGAATGACGGGTTCTTCGCTTGCCAAAACGCGTTCTTTCTGCTCGCCCCATGCTCAGGGGCCGTTCGGCAACGGCCGCAACCGGCGCGGGCAGCCAGCGCAGGCCCTTGGGATCCGGCCCTTGGGATTCAGCGGGAATTGAGGATTTGGAGGCAGTGAAATGCCCCGCGAACCCGCGAAAATCGCGGCGTTGCTAACATACCGCGCAGTGCGGTGCAACACGCTGGCATGACGGTAAAATCGGCCTTATCGGGCCAGCGACCATAATTGTGAATCAGGCGCCGGCCACCGCGTGCTGGCGGATGATTTCGAGGAAAACCTCGCCGTATTGCTTAAGCTTGGCCTCGCCGACGCCGTGCACCGCCGCCATCTCGGCCGCATTCTTCGGCTTGCGCCGCGCCATGTCGATCAGGGTCTTATCGGCGAACACCACGTAGGCGGCGACCCGCTGCTCCTTGGCAAGCGCGGACCGGCGCCGCCGTAGCGCCTCGAACAACTCCGTGTCGCCGGCCGCGCCGTCGGCCAATGCGGTGGCGTTGGCCACCGCGCGCGCGGCCTTGCGCCCAGGCTTGAGCGTGTCCTTGCGCAGCGTGATTTTCTCCGCGCCCTTGAGCACGCGGCGGCCCGCATCGGTCACCGTCCAGGTGCCGTAGCCTGTGATGTCGAGCGCGATGACACCGGCGCCGTGCAACTGGCGGAAAATCGATCGCCACTCCTGCTTGCCGAATTCCTTGCCGACCCCGAAGGTCGGCAGGCAATCGTGGCCGAATTTCTCCACCGCCTCGCTGTTATCACCGATGAGCACGTTGGCCAGGTGCTCGGTTCCGAACCGCTCGCCGGTGCGCACTATGGCAGAGAGCGCTTTCTGCGCCGCGATCGTGCCGTCGATCACCTCGGCGCCGTCGCAGCAGAAATCGCAGTTGCCGCAAGGCTGCGTCGTCTCGCCGAAATAGGTCAGCAGCGTCTGCCGCCGGCAGCGCGGCGACTCGCATAACGAGACCAGCGCGTTGAGCCGCTGGCGGTCGACCCGCTTCTGCTCGTCGGAAGAGTCGCTTTCATCGATCTGCATGCGGCGCAGGCGAATGTCGCCCATGGCGTAGAGCGTCAGCGTATCGGCCGGCAGGCCATCGCGGCCGGCGCGGCCGATCTCCTGATAATAGCTCTCGATGTTCGACGGCATGTCGGCGTGAAGAACGAAGCGCACGTCCGGCTTGTCGATGCCCATGCCGAACGCGACGGTCGCGATCATCACGACGCCATCCTCCTGCAGGAAAGCGTCCTGGTTGCGCGAGCGCGCGGCCGTTTCCATGCCGGCGTGATAGGGCAGCGCCTTAACGTCGCTCTCGCGCAAGTATTCGGCAAGCTCCTCGGTCTTGCGGCGCGAGGCGCAATAGACGATGCCGCTCTGGCCCACATGATTTTTGATGAAATCGCCGACTTGTTTTCGGCCGCCGATTTTTGCCTGCATCGCCAGCCGCAGATTAGGACGGTCGAAGCCGTGCACGAATAACGCCGGCGGACGGCTGAAAAGCTTTTGCAAAATATCGGTGCGAGTGGCGGCGTCGGCGGTGGCCGTGAAGGCGACCGTCTGCACCACGCCGAGCGCGGCCTGCACCGAGCCGAGCGCCGCGTATTCGGGGCGAAAATCGTGACCCCATTGCGAGATACAATGCGCTTCATCGACCGCGAGCAGCGCGACCTTGGCGCGCTTGAGGAAGTCGAGCGTGTCGGCTCGCAGCAGCCGTTCGGGCGCAACGTAGATCAGACGCATTTCGCCGCGCGCGATGCGATCGAGCACCGAGCGGTTTTCCGCCGGATCGTTCGCCGAGTTCAACGCCGCCGCCGCAATCCCATAGCCGCAAAGCTGCGCCACCTGGTTGCGCATGAGCGCGATCAGCGGCGAGACCACGATGGTGAGACCGTCACGCAGGAGCGCCGGAAGCTGGTAGCAGAGCGATTTGCCGCTGCCCGTCGGCATGACCGCCAGTACATCGCGGCCATCCAGAATGGCCGTGACGATTTCGCCCTGCCCGGGCCGGAAGGCCTCGAAGCCGAACGTGGCTCGCAGCGCCCGCTGCGCCGCGTCGAGATCGGGCGTTTCGATCACCATGGGAAATGTTCTATATTTGTTCCTGCAGCGCCGCAAGTCACGGCAGCGCTCAGGTTTCTTGCGCCGCGCCGGGCGCTGATGCAGTTTGCGGCCTCAAGGTTCGTCCTACTCAATGCTCCCTGCCGGGAATTCCGCAGCCGGCCTCTCGTTCGGCGGGCTGCTCAAAGTTCTACTCCTGCTCGCCCTCGCCGGCGTTGCCATGCGCATGACGATCCTCGCCATGGCGCCGGTGATTCCGCTCGTGCACCGCGAACTGCACATGTCGGAGACGCAGGTCGGGCTGCTGGTGGGACTTCCGCTGGCGCTCTTCGCTGTCGCGGCCGTGCCGGGCTCGCTGCTCATCGCGCGCATGGGCACAAACCTCGCGGTAGTGGCCGGCATGGTGATCACGGCGCTGGCCGGCGCGGCGCGCGGCGCGGCCGTTGACATCTGGACCCTTTACGCCGCCGCAATCGCCACCGGCTTTGGGGTCGCCATCATGCAGCCCGCATTGCCGACGCTGGTGCGCGAGTGGCTGCCAAACCGCATTTCGCTCGGCACCGTCGTGTATTCGGGCGGAATGCTGATCGGCGCGAGCCTGGCGCCGATTTTCACAATTCCCTACGTGTTGCCGCTCACCGGAGGCAGCTGGCGGCTTAATCTCGTCCTTTGGGCCGTGCCGGCGATTCTGATCGCACCGCTGTTCTTTGCGCTCAGCCCGGCGAGCGCGGATCGCATGGCCGCCGCGAAAGCGATACCGGGGCGGTGGTGGCCCGATTGGCGCAATCCGGTGATCTGGCTCATCGGTTTTGCGCTCGGCAGCAACAACAGCCCGTACTTCGCCACCAATGCGCTGCTCGGCGACTATTTGACCACCGAGGGACGATCGGAGCTCCTTGGCCCCGCCTTGGGTTGGCTCAACGGCTCGCAAATCGTGGCTCTGCTCATACTTTTGTTTGCATCCAATCGCCTGCAGCGGCGTGCTTGGCCGTTTGTATTGTTCGGCCCGGTCATGCTGGCGGCCTTCATCGCGCTCATGGTCAATTCGTCCGCCGCCGGAATTATCGGCGCCGCCGCAATCGTCGGCTTCACCGGCGCGATGACGTTCGCGCCGATCCTGGCGCTGCCCGCATTGCTCAGCATACAGGGCGATGTTCCGCGCACCGCCGCCGGCATGTTCACCATCAGCTACTCGTGCGCGATTGTGGTGCCGACCGCGTGCGGCGCGCTTTGGGACACGACCGGCAAACCCTGGACGGCCTTCCTGCCGCTGTGCCTCTGCGCCGTCGTGCTGACAGTCCTCGGCGCGTGGGTCACGCGCTATAAGCCTTCGGCCGATGGGTCCAGCCGATGAAGCAGACAGGATCAATCCCGCAATGACAACGCGACCAAAGAAACCCGCCGCCAAAAAACCTGCTCCACCAAAGCGGCAGTCGAAACAGCCGATGCTGCCCGGTGACCGCATCGCCTACTCGCCCATCACCACGCGGCCACCGCTGAAGTTGCCGAACGGCGCCCGCATGGCCGTCTGGGTCATCGTCAACGTCGAGGAGTGGGACGCGACGCAGCCGATGCCGCGCACCGTGCTCACCCCGCCGGCCGGCGGCTCACCGATGCCCGACATCCCCAATTGGGCCTGGCACGAATACGGCAACCGCGTCGGCTTCTGGCGCTTCGTCAAGGTCTTCGACGAGTTCGCCATACCGGGCGTGATTTGCATCAACGGCTCGGCGATTGCCGCTTATCCGCAGATTGTGCGCGCGGCCGTCGAACGCAATTGGGAGTTCGTCGGACACGGCTTCACTCAGCGCAACATGCAAAAGGTGCCGGACGAGCGCGCGGACATCCGCAAAGTCCGTGAAGTGATCATCAAGGCAACCGGCAAGCCGCCGCGCGGCTGGCTCGGACCCGGCCTCACCGAGACCTGGGAAACGCCCGATCTCCTGATCGAGGAAGGCTACGACTACGTGGCCGACTGGGTGCTCGACGACCAGCCCGTCTGGCTGAAAACCCGCGGCAAGCCGATCGTCAACGTGCCTTACACACAAGAATGCAACGACGTCGCCATGATGCTGATCCAACATCACAAGGCGTCCGAGTATTGCGAGCGCGCGCTCGACCAGTTCGAGCAGATCTACGCGGATGCGGCGGATTCAGCGCGCGTCATGGCCCTGTCCGTTCATCCGTACATCATGGGCGCGCCCCACCGCGTCAAATACTTTCGCCGTATCTTCGAGGAAATTCGCAAAAAGCCCGACGTGTTGTTCTGGACTGGAAGCCAGATCCTCGATTGGTACCTGCGCACGGGGCCCAAGGCTCCGTGAGAAATCCTGAACCCGTACGCCACCCGGCGGGTCTCGGCGACGGCCGGGCGCGGCTGATGCTCGCGCTGCTCTGCGTGATCTGGGGCACGACCTGGCCGATCATGAAAATCGCGCTCGATGGAATTCCGCCGTTCACCATGCGCACCTTGAGCACCGCGCTCGCGGCGCCCACGCTCTACCTCATTTGCGTCGTCAGCGGCCGCAGCCTGCGGCTGCCGAACGCGAAAGCCTTTGCCCATGTGGTGGTCGCCTCGCTGCTCAACATCGTCTTTTTCACCTTGCTGATCGCCTTTGGACAGCTGGTAGCCGCGACCTCGCGCGTGGCGATCCTCGCCTATACGGTGCCGATCTGGTCCTTGGTCCTGGCGTGGCCGTTCCTTGGCGAACGCCCCAGCCCCATGCAACTCGTCGCGCTCGGCTTGTGCGGCGTAGGCCTCGCGGTTCTGATCTACCCCCTGGCGGCGTCAGGAATTCCGCTGGGGTTGTTGCTGGCGCTTGCCGCCGGATTGAGCTGGGCCGCCGGCACTGTTTATTTGAAATGGGCGCGCATCGATGCCGACCCCGTGGGCGTGGCAAGCTGGCAGCTCATCATCGCCTTCGTCGCATTCGTCGTCAGCGTGTTTTTGGTCGATGGCGGATTGCAGCTTGGCGCCGCAACCGCGCGCTCGCTGCTGGCCACCGCGTTTGTCGGCGTAGCGGGCGGCGGTATTGCGTACGGACTGTGGTTCGCCATCGTGCCGCGTCTGCCGGCCGTCACATCATCGCTCGCCGTGCTGGGCTCCCCGGTCATCGGCGTGCTTTCCTCGATGGCCATCCTCGGCGAAATGCCGACGGCCTCCGACATCATCGGCTTCGCATTGATCTTCGCCGCGTCCGCTTGCGCGCTGCTCGGCAAGCAGCCGGCTGCAAAGCCTATGTCGTGATCCGCTACGACATTGCGGCAACGCCGCTTAACGGACAAGCCGGTGCGGAGCCGCAATAAGGGGGAAATTCACATCGACAGCAGAAGGAAATCTGCTACGGGGAGGTCATGAAAGTTGACGGCAAGGCGATGCGCAGCATCTGGCTCGAACCCGACGGGTGGTCCGTCGGTATTATCGACCAGACAGCATTGCCGCACCGATTGATCGCGGCGCGCCTCACGACGCTCGATGAGGCCGCGCATGCGATCCGCGCCATGCTGATCCGCGGCGCGCCGCTGATTGGCGCCGGCGCGGCTTACGGAATTTGCCTGGCGCTGCGCCGGGACGCCTCCGACGAGGCGCTCGACCGCGCCTACGCGGTGCTGATCGCCACGCGGCCCACGGCCATCAATCTCAAATGGGCGCTGGATGAGATGGTGGCCGCGGTACGCAATCGACCGCGCGCTGAGCGGAGCGCCGCGGCCTATCGGCGCGCCGCCGAAATCTGCGAGGAAGACGTCGCCATCAACACGGCGATCGGCCGTAATGGCTTGCCGCTCATCGAGGCCATCGCGGCGCGCAAAAAGTCGGGCGAGCGCGTGAACGTGCTGACCCATTGCAATGCCGGCTGGCTGGCGGCGGTCGACGTCGGCACAGCCACGGCCCCGATCTATCTGGCGCACGACAAAGGCGTTGGGATTCACGTCTTCGCCGACGAAACGCGGCCGCGCAACCAAGGCGCTTCGCTCACCGCATGGGAACTCGGAAAGCACGGCGTGCCCCATACGGTGATTGCCGACAATACCGGCGGCCATCTGATGCAACACGGTCTCGTCGACCTGGTCATCGTCGGCACCGACCGCGTCGCCGCCAACGGCGATGTGTGCAACAAGATCGGAACCTACCTGAAGGCGCTCGCGGCGCACGACAACAATGTGCCGTTCTATGTGGCGCTGCCTTCGCCGACAATCGATTTTGCCATTGCGGACGGCGCCGAAATTACCATCGAGGAACGCAGCGCCGACGAAGTGACGACCATGACGGGGCGTACTGCCGACGGCCGCATCGAGACCGTCCGCATCGTGCCCGACGGCTCCGCCGTTGCCAATTACGGCTTCGACGTGACACCGGCACGGCTGGTGACCGGTCTTATCACCGAGCGCGGCGTCATCGCGGCTTCGCGAGCGGCTTTGGCGGGGGCTTTTCCGGAGCGCGCCGGCGGGGCAGGATCAGGCTGATCCCAACGCCGTTTCCGCAGCCGGAGTTTGTGGCGTGCCCAAGTTTTCAGCGCGTGCTTTCGCCAACATGGCTCTGCCCGGAATCCTCGCCATGAGCGTCAAATCGCTAGCTGCAGCTTTGCCGGCCGATGGCCGGCAATCGGAAACGGCGCTCGCCATCGCACGCGGCACCGCCCGTTGTCTGCATGCGCTCGGCTATTGCGTCGTCAGCGAATTGCCATTGCCGTCAGGACGCCGCGCCGACCTTGTGGCGCTCGGCGGCGGCGGAGAAATCGTCATCGTGGAAATCAAGTCGTCGGTGGCGGATTTGCGCGCCGACCAGAAATGGATGGATTACCGGCTGCATTGCGATCGGCTGTTTTTCGCCACCATCGCTGACGTTCCAAGGGAGATTTTTCCCGCCGATGCCGGATTGATTGTCGCCGATGCATTCGGCGCCGCAATCGTCGCCGAGGCGCCGGAGCACCGCGTCACCGCAGCCCGGCGCAAGACCGTGATGCTGCGATTTGCACACGCGGCGGCTTTGCGCCTGCAGGCGCTGGCCGATCCGCAAGGACCTTACGCGGGCGAAATTTGAGGGGATTGCTGCTGGCCGGCCGGCGCTCCGTCGCGCACCGCTTTGAGCCGCTCCAGCGAAGCGCGCAATGCCGAAAGATCCACCGGCTTGGGGATCGATTCCCAGACGTTGAGCTTGAGGGATTCGGCCACCTTTTCGCTCTCGCTGCATGTCGCGTCATCGCAGCCGCTGATGATGATAACCGGCACCTTGTAGCCGATGACCCAGAAATACCGGAGCATCTCGACACCGGCATGCTCGCCAAGCGAAAGGTCGAGTGTGACGCAGTCGAATGCGCCTTCCTGCACCAGCTTCACGGCCTCGTCGTAGCTTGCCGCTCCCGCGGGGAGATACCCCGCCTTGGCGCCGGCCCTGCAGATGATCATGCGGTGCAGATTGTCGTCGTCGATCACGAGCAAGCGCGGCGCAGCTCGCCGCACTGAGCCGGCAGCGGCCGGATCCTCCTGACCCGCCGCGCTCCATGCTGACTTTTCGAGCATCGTCCCCGTACCAATCCCAAATATCGCTAATAATAATACGCTGGGCATGCGAAATTTCGCTTAATGCGTTTTGTCCAATTCGAGCTTCCACGTACGCGCGCATACGCGGTTAGTTGCCGGTAAATAAAACGCGCGCTCAAAGCTGGTCGCGAGCGAGGAGATAACAATCAATAAATCCGGCGCCGCAAATTGTTCGTGGAGCCGAAGGGGATTATTTAGGCGCGCGCTTGGCGAGGATGCGCTGCAGGGTACGGCGGTGCATGTTGAGGCGGCGCGCCGTCTCCGAAACGTTGCGGCCGCACAGTTCGTAAATTCGCTGGATATGTTCCCAGCGCACGCGATCCGCCGACATCGGATTCTCCGGCGGCGCGATCTTTTTGTTGTCGAGTGCTAGCAGCGCCGCCGCGACATCGTCGGCATCGACCGGCTTGGCCAGATAATCGACGGCGCCGAGTTTCACCGCGTTCACCGCGGTCGCGATGTTGCCGTAGCCGGTGAGAATGATGGCACGCGCTTCAGGCCGGCGCTTCTTCATCGCCGAGATGACATCGAGCCCGTTGCCGTCGGTCAGCCGCATATCGACCACCGCGAAGGCGGGCGCGGCCTTCTCCACCTGCAGAAGTCCGTCGGCCACCGACTCGGCGGTGGTCACCACAAAGCCACGGCCTTCCATGGCGCGCGCAAGGCGTTGCAAAAACGATTTGTCGTCTTCGACGATCAGAAGCGAACGCTCGTTCGGAAGCGAGCCGGGTGTTGCATTGGTCATGGCAATCTACTCCGTCAACGCAAGTAACAATTCATTCCCACGAGCGGCGGACCTGTTGGGTAACCGTCAGGACACGCCGCTTCGCGGGGCGTGGCACGTCAACAAATGGTCAACAATCAGGCCAATCTCATACCAGAGTTAAGCAGCCGGGACCGCAGGCTCAAGTGGCGGAGAAGGCGGTGACGCCACCGGCCGCTCGAAATCGGCACGGTTCCAGGTCACCTTGATCGTGGCGCCGTGGAGCGGCGGTAGCTGATTCACCAGCGAAAGCTTGGCTCCGGAGCGCTCCAAGAAGGTCTTGGCGATAAAAAAGCCGAGACCGAGCCCAAACACCGTATCGTCATCGCCCTCTCCCGGCCCGCGCGGCGCCGGCCGGCGGTGGGTGACGTAAGGCTCCCCGAGGCGGTTCAAGACCTCGGGAGCGAAGCCCGGGCCGTCGTCGCTGATAGTGACGCTGACCTCTTCGGCATCCCACTTGGCGAAGATCTCGACTCGGCTGTGCGCGAAATCGACCGCATTCTCGATCAGGTTCCCGAGGCCATAGCGGATCGCGGGATTGCGCGCGCCGAACGGCTCCCCCGTACGGTCGGGCGGAAACGTCACGCCCACCGACACGCCGAAATTACGCTGCGGCGCCACCGCCTCATCGAGCAGTGCAGACAGCGGCAGCCGGTCGAACGGTTCGACGGTCGGCAACTCAGTGATCTTCGCCATGATCTCGCGGCAGCGCTGCGCCGCCTCGCGCAGCAGCTTTACGTCGTCGGCGTGCGGAGACTTCGGGTCGAGCGACCGTTCAATCTCGCGCACAACCAACGTGATCGTCGCCAGCGGCGTGCCGAGCTCGTGGGCGGCTGCGGCCGCCAGACCGTCGAGCTGGGACAGATGCTGCTCGCGCGCCAGCACCAGCTCGGTCGCGGCTAATGCGTCGGACAGTTGGCGCGCTTCCTCGGCAACCTGCCACGTGTAGACGCCGATGTAGCCAATCGCGAGCAGGATCGAGAGCCACACGCCCACCATGTAGATTTCCGGAAGCTCCAGCCCATGCGGGGTCTCCCAGGGAAGGTCATAGTGGACGAACACCAGCACGGTCGCGCACAACACGGCGAAAGCGCCGATGAGCAGCGTCATCCGCGGCGGCAGTGCCGTTGCGGAGATCAGCACCGGGCCGAGCAGCAGGAAGGAGAACGGATTCTCCAGACCGCCGGTGAGGTAGAGCAGTGCCGCCAACTGCGCGATATCAAAACCCAGAAGCCAGGCGGCGCGGTCGGGCTCGAGCCATTGTGCTTTGGGAAAACCAAGCCGCAGGGCGATATTCAGCAACACCGCGACCGCGATCACGGCGAGGCAGGCCCAGATTGGAACCACCACGTAGTCGAGGCCGAAATGGACGACGAACAGCGCCGCGAGCTGGCCGAAAACCGCTGCCCATCGCAGGCGGACCAGCGTATCCAGCCGCACATTGCGCTGCCGATCAAAGCTTCTGGGCAGACCCAACATGCAACCGAGTGTATCGCTTGCCGGGGCCAATCCAAACTGGTCAAGGTGCCGCTGGTAATGGCTGCGCCGATGCGCGACATTAGGTGAAAATAGGCGCAACCGCTCGAGGAGTGACCGCAATGCCCTATCAGCTCGACCAGTTCAGCGCCGATTGCCGCACCATCCTAAAGCGCGACCCCGGACCGAAGGGCCGCGAGGAGGTTCGCGCCAAGCTTGAGACCCTCCTCAGCAATCCGGATTTTATCAGCAAACATTGCGAAGCCGCACCGCGCGGACTTCACCTCCTCCACGAGGATCCCGAACTCGGCTTCCAAGTCCTCGCGCATATCAACGATAAGGCGCGCGTCTCTCCACCGCACGATCACGGCGCGTCGTGGGCGATCTACGGCCAAGCCACCCACTACACCGACATGATCGAATGGGAGCGTGAGGATAACGGCGGCGATCCCAAGCACGCCAAACTCAAGCCGGTTAAAAAATACCGGCTGACGCCCGGCCACGCCGGCATCTACCAGGACGGCAAAATCCATTCGATCGATTATCCCGATCACGCCCGCTTCATTCGCGTGACCGGCACCAATCTCGACCAAATCAATCGGGTGCGCTTCGACCTGAAAACCGGCGAAGTGCACCAAATGACGCCGCAGCAGGCGACGTGACGACATCCGTCACCAAGCCAAGCGCTGATTTCTCGCGTCCCGGGGCCTCGCGGTCTTCGGCGACGCCGTCCCTGGTCAGTGCGCAGCAGCTCCGCGGCATGCTCGCCGACGGCCAGGAAATCGCGCTCGTCGACGTACGCGAGGAGCTTATTTTCTCGCAAAACCATCTGTTGCTCGCGCGCTCCGTGCCGCTGAGCCGCTTCGAAGTGCGATTTGCGCAACTCGTACCGCGCCGTGGAACGCGCATCGTACTGTGCGATGATGGCGACGGCCTTGCCGCCTGCGCCGCCGCGATTCTGGCGCACAACGGCTACACTAACGCCTTCGTTCTCGACGGTGGCGTAGCCGCCTGGGCGGCGGCCGGGTTTGAGCTGTTTACGGGCGTTAACGTCCCCAGCAAGGCCTTCGGCGAATTCATCGAGCACGCCAGCGGCACACCGAGCATCGCCGCAACGGAGCTCGAACAGCTCATTCGCGAGCGCGCGAACCTGGTGGTGCTCGACAGCCGCCCGTTCGACGAATATTCGCGCGTCTCGATCCCAACCGCCATCAACGTCCCCGGCGCCGAGCTGGTCTTGCGCGCGCGCGACATTGCACCGTCGCCGGACACGATGGTCGTCGTCAATTGCGCGGGACGCACCCGCAGCATTATCGGCGCGCAGTCGCTGATCAACGCCGGCCTGCCAAATAAGGTGGTGGCGCTGCGCAACGGTACCATGGGCTGGAGCCTCGCCGGCTTTGTCTGCGAGAACGGCAAAAATCGCCGCGCGCCCAGTTATTCCGCCAAGACTCTGGACTGGGCACGAAAAGCATCGCAACGCGTGGCGCAAAATTGCGGCGTCAAGGCTATCGACCGTGCCACGTTCGAAACTTTGCGCGCCGACACCGCGCGCACGCTTTATCTGTTCGACGTGCGCGATCCCGCCGAATATGAGGCGGGCCATGTGGCGGGCGCAATCTCGGCGCCGGGCGGGCAGCTCGTGCAGGCCACGGATCAATATGTCGGCACACTCAACGCACGCATCGTACTGATCGACGACGCCGAGGTGCGGGCGCTGATGACCGCATCATGGCTGCGGCAGATGGGTTATGCCGAAGTTTTCGTGCTGGCCGATGCAGGCGCGGAGACCGGCCGGCCGGCAGCACCCATGCTGGAGGCCGAGCGGCGTCCCGGCGCGGCGATCGATCTCGAATTGTTGGGCGAACTTTTTTCCCGGAACGCAGCGACCATCGTCGATGTGTCGCTCAGCCGAGACTATCTCAAGGATCACATTCCCTGCGCCTGGTTCGCCATTCGCGCGCGGCTCGCCGGCGCGCTTAAAAAGATTCCGCTGCACGGCACTCTGGTGCTGACATCAGAGGATGGCATCGTTGCGCAGCTGACGGTGGCGGAAGCCGAGGCTCTGGTCGACATTCCGGTGCGCTTCTTGGCCGGCGGAAACGCCGCCTGGAAGGCCGCGGGCTACGAACTCTCGGCCGAGCCGCTCATGGCCGACGAAGCGATCGATCAATGGCGCAAGCCCTACGAACGCGGCGGCGACACCAAAGCGGCCATGAGCGAATATCTGGCGTGGGAGACGGACCTGCTGCCGCGCCTCGCGCGCGACGGTTCGTTGAACTTTTTCAGCGCGACTGAAAGCAACAGTTAGCGCCGCGCCGGCTGACGCGTACCACTTCCCGCACTTATCCCGCCACCGCCAAGATCTGCCCAAACTCGGCGCCGAAGCCGAACGCGAACGCCAGAGCGGTGAGCGCCAGCCCCACGGACGTCAACGCGAGCGTAACGATGAAATCCAAGTCGCTGACCTGTCGGTTCGACCGATGAAGACTGATGGTGGTGAACATGGTGGTCCTCCTGAGTGTCCCAAATTGGTAGTGACACTGAGTTGTCGCCGCCGGCGCGGCGGCGGTTCAAAGGAAGATCGCCATCCAAAAGGTGGAACTTTCCTTCCAGGAAGCGCCTAGTTTGGCCTCCATGGACACGTCGGCCGTCACGCGCGGACCGAAAAGATACTATGCTGAATCAATGGGTTAGATCAGGGCTGCCAGGCAACATGCGGGGCAGGCGGCGCGTCGGTTCCGCGCCGAGCATCTTCAATGATCTTCAGCAACGTTCGTAAAACTTCTTTCATGCCCTCGCCGCTCACCGCGGAAACCACGAGCGGCGACTTTTTGGCCACGCGCTTGAGCCACGCCACCTGCTGCTTGATGTCGTCGGCGCTCATCGCGTCGGCCTTACTCAACGCGACAACCTCCGGCTTTTCCTCGAGACCTTCGCCGTAAGCCGAAAGTTCCGCGCGCACGGTCTTGTAGGCCTCGTCTGCTTGCTCGCCCGTGCCGTCGACGAGATGGAGAAGAACGCGGCAGCGTTCCACGTGACCTAAGAAACGATCGCCGAGACCTACGCCTTCGTGCGCCCCCTCGATCAAGCCGGGAATATCCGCAAGCACGAATTCGCGTCCGTCGACATCCACGACACCGAGCTGCGGATTGAGCGTCGTGAACGGATAGTCCGCGATCTTCGGCTTGGCGGCGCTGACGGCGGCGAGGAACGTCGATTTTCCGGCATTTGGCAATCCAACAATGCCCGCATCGGCGATGAGCTTGAGCCGCAGCCGGATCGTGTGCTCCTCACCGGGCTGGCCTGGATTGGCGCGGCGTGGTGCGCGATTGGTCGACGACTTGAAATGCGCGTTGCCAAAGCCGCCATTACCGCCGCGCGCCAGCACAACGCGCTGGCCCTGCTCGGTGAGGTCCGCAATCAGCGTCTCGCCATCCTCCTCATAGATTTGCGTACCGACCGGCACCCTGAGCATGACGTCGGCGCCGTTGGCGCCGTGGCGATCCTTACCCATCCCGGCACCGCCGTTTTTCGCGGTGAAGTGCTGCTGGTAGCGGTAGTCGATGAGCGTATTGAGGCCATCGACTGCCTCGGTGACGACATCGCCGCCCTTGCCGCCATCGCCGCCGTTCGGGCCGCCAAACTCAATGAATTTCTCCCGGCGGAACGCCACGCAGCCGTTTCCGCCGTCGCCGGAGCGGATATAGACCTTGGCCTCGTCAAGAAACTTCATCGCTATGGTCCGGGGCAGCGCTATGCGGCGGCCCGATTGCATTTGCCGCAAACCGGCACGGCCCCTGATAT
>JBAUYV010000013.1:0-18968 GCA_049584975.1 Xanthobacteraceae bacterium
TGGCACCCGGCTGCATCTGCGGCCGCCGCGGCGGAGCACCGCCACCCGCGCCTGGCGCTCGCTCGCCGGTCAGCGCAACCAACGCCGAGACGACGCCCGGCACCGCGCGCACTGCCGCTTCGGCGCGCTCGCGCACCGGCTCCCACTGCTTCACCGCAGCGGCATCGACCGTGATGGAGAAAAAGACCTTGCCGTCGGTCACCACGATGTCCGACAGGGCGCCGGTTCCAGGGAGCGGCTTGCCGTCGGGACTCGAAATCTTGCCGAGTGCGGCCAGGACGTCGTCTTTGGTCGGCATGTCATTCTCCCGGCATGGACCTTGAGCCCCCGAACGCATCTACATAGGCCCGTCACCGTTACGGTCAACGCCGGCGAAGCTGGTGTTGACTTACGCCAAGAGCAATGCAGGCTTTGACGATGCTCGCTTATATCTTCTGGCATCGCCCGTTTCCGCATATCGACAGCAAGCTTTACGAAGAATCGATCATGCGTTTTCAGAGCGATTTGGAGCGGCAGCCGCCGCCCGGCCTTCGCGCCGCCACAACGTTCCGTATCGAGGCAGTGCCATGGCTGAGCAACCACGCGGGTTACGAAGACTGGTATCTGCTTGAAGGCTCGTGGGCCATGGACCCGCTCGACGGCTTTGCGATCACGGGCCGCATGCAACCATCCCACGACACCGCCGCCGCGCAGATGGAGGAAGGCCAAGGCGGGCTTTACGCCCACGCCGGCGGCGATCCCTCGCCGGCGCTGCAATCGTCAGTCTTTTGGCTCACGCGCCCGCGTGGCATTTCCTGGCAGGCCGTGCTCGAACCGCTTCGCACCCGTCATCCGCAGGCCAACGTCTGGCGGCGGCAAATGGTGCTGGGCCCAGCTAAAGAATTTGCGGTGGAGGTGCCGGGCGATACCGAGATCGAGGTACCGCCAGACTGGCAGTCTCTGCGTGTGCGGCGCGTTCGTCTCAGCAAATAAAGATTGATCCGTAGCTCGGACCGGACTCGTCCGATCTGGGCCACCGAATGAGGGAGAAGGAAATGGCAAAGGTCGCGTTCGTGGGGCTTGGCGTGATGGGTTACCCAATGGCCGGGCATCTGAAAAACAAGGGCGGCCACACGGTCACGGTCTACAACCGCACCGGCGCCAAGGCGCAAAGGTGGGTCGACCAATACGGCGGAAAGTCCGCACCGACGCCGAAAACTGCCGCCCAGGGGCAAGACTTCGTCATGGCCTGCGTCGGCAACGACAACGACCTGCGCGAGGTCATGCTCGGCGAGAACGGCATATTCGCCGGCACGTCCAAAGGCGCCATCGTGGTCGATCACACCACCGCTTCGGCGGCCATCGCCCGCGAACTGCACGCCGAAGGGAAAAAGCGCGGATTCGATTTTGTCGATGCGCCCGTCTCCGGCGGCCAGGCCGGCGCGGAGAACGGCGTGCTCACGGTGATGTGCGGCGGCGAGGAAGCGCCGTTTGCCAAGGCCGAAAAGGTGATCGCGGCTTACGCCCGCGCCTGCAATCTTCTGGGCAGCCCCGGCTCCGGCCAGCTCGCCAAGATGGTCAACCAGATCTGCATCGCGGGCACGGTGCAAGGCCTCGCCGAAGGGCTGCACTTTGCGCAAAAGGCTGGCCTCGATGTCGAAAAGCTGATCGCCACCATCTCCAAAGGCGCAGCGCAGTCCTGGCAGATGGAGAACCGCTACAAGACCATGGTGGCCGGCAAGTTCGACTTCGGCTTTGCGGTGGACTGGATGCGCAAGGACCTCGCCATCTGCCTCGACGAATCCCGGCGCAATGGCGCCCATCTGCCGATCGCGGCGCTGATCGATCAATTCTACTCGGAAGTACAAAAAATGGGCGGCAAGCGCTGGGACACATCGAGCCTGATTGCGCTGTTGCAGCGGTAAGCGCCGCCAGTCATTCTGGGGCGCGGGCGTAGCCCGCGACCCCGGAATCCATAACGATAGGTCAGCGAATATGGTTCCGGACTCGCCGCTTTGCGGCGATCCGGAATGACGAGCTATGCCCGCCCGCTCGGCAACGGCGAACGGTCGGCAAGCTCCATCTCCCGATAGGCGATCCGCTCCATGAGTTCGGCGCGAACGCCGCGATTAGCGGGATCGTCGAACAGATTGTCCATTTCGTGCGGATCATTCTGCCGGTCGTACAGCTCGCCCCACGGATCGCCGTGCGCGATGGTCATGCGGTAGCGCTGGGTGATGAGCGTGCGCAGCCTTGGCGGCGCTTCGAACCCCAGCGTTGCCCGCTGCTGGTCATCTTCGATCACGACCGAGTCACGGGGCACACCAAGAGCATTGCCGTCGAGCGCCGGGAGCAGACTCTCGCCTTGCATGCCGTTGTAAGGCTGGATGCGCGCGCGATCGAGAATCGTTGGCGCAATGTCGAGCGTGCCGCCTAACACATCGGTTCGCTGCGCCGGGCGAGCGCCAGGCTCCGCCCAAATGAACGGCACGCGGGTGATCCCCTCGTAATGGGCCGGCCCTTTTAGCAACAGTCGGTGATCGCCGAGAAAGTCACCGTGGTCGGTGGTGAAGATGACCACCGTATTGTCCGCCAGCCCGCTTGCCGCGAGGCACGCAAGCACCCGCCCGACCGCATCGTCGATCATGGCGATCATGCCGCAAGAGAGCGCCATCGCCTCGCGCGCTTCGCGTTCGTTCACCGCAAAAGCCGCCTGCCCCGCAATCTCAGCCTCGCCGCGCTCGCGTTGCGCCAGCGCCCACGCCACGGACCGCGCCAGCGGCCGGTTGCCGTGGTCAAAGCTCGGAGGCACCGCCATGTCGTCCGGCCGGTACATCGACCAATAACGGCCCGGCGGAGTGAACGGATGATGCGGATCGGGAAACGACACCATCAGAAAGAACGGCGCCCGTCTTGCCTCGGTGTAGCCGTCGAGCCATGCGCAGGCTTTGTCGGCGATATAGCTCGTCGGATAAAGCTCCTCCGGAATCGGCGTCCGGATCGCCTGCGGGCAGACGTAATCGTGCGGCAGCTGATTCTTTGGTTCGCGCAACGCATCGGCATCGCGGCGCTTGGATTTTAGCCAGACATAATAGTGACCGCCGACCCGATGGCCGTGATCGGTACACAAATCGACATGCTCGAAACCGTAGAACGGCGGCCGCATCGCAAAATCATTGCCCGATGACCAGCGGCTGGGAAGCTCCTGATCGTAAGCACTTTCGTTTGTGCTCGGCTTTAGCGCTTCCGCAAATTCCACATCGAGCAGACAGTCGCCCGGGCGCGGCGGGTCGCGCTTGAGCACGGGGCCAAAGCCGGTGAAATTTTGCAGATGGCTCTTGCCGACCAACGCAGTCGCGTAGCCGCCCGCTCGCAGCGCATCCACAAAAGTGTTGGAGCGGAGCGAGAGCGGCATCCCGTTCGACCGTACGCCATGCACCGACGGCATACGGCCGGTCATCAGCGTTGCGCGGTTGGGCATGCAAACGGGCGTCGCCACGAAAAAGCGCTCAAATCGCGCGCCGCGCGCAGCGATAGAGTCGATGTGCGGCGTTTTAAGCAGCGGATGGCCGTAGCAGCCCAGATAGTCCGCCCGGTGCTGGTCGGTGATAATCAATAGGAAATTGGGCTGCCCAGGCATCATCCGCATTCGTATTGATACTAGGGCGCCCGATCAACGGGCCGCCGAAACTTTATTGCCCGAAACTTTCTGGCCCACGAATCGTTCAATCCCGGCTACCATGCTCGGCCCCCAAGAGAATTAATACGGGCGGCCCCGGGAAGGCTGATGAAGCTGTTCGAATGCCAAAATTGCGGCCAGCCGCTCTATTTCGAGAATACCAGGTGCGAGAGCTGCGGCGCACGGCTTGGCTATTTGCCCCGGGAGCAGGCCATTACGGCGCTCCGCCCCGATGGGGACGAATGGCAGGCGCTGGCCAAGCGCAATCTGAACTATCGCTTTTGCCAGAACGCGGTGCACGAGGCATGTAATTGGCTAATCCCGGTGCAGGAGGCCGATCAGTTTTGTATCGCCTGCCGGCACAACCGCATCATTCCCGATTTGTCACAGGAGGAGAATCTGCGGCGCTGGCGCCTCATCGAGCTGGCGAAGCACCGCTTGTTTTACACGCTGCTAAAGCTCCGCTTGCCGCTCGACGCAAAGAACAAAGACACCAATCCACTGACGTTTGATTTTCTCGATCCCGGCGCTGCCGTCACCGGCGCGCCGGTGATGACCGGACACGACAACGGCCTGATCACGCTCAATGTCGCGGAAGCGGACGACGCCGAACGCGAGCGCGTGCGTGGCAAGTTGGGCGAACTTTACCGCACCCTGCTCGGTCACTTCCGTCACGAGATTGCGCACTACTACTGGGATCGCCTGATCGCGGACTCGCCCAATCTCGAACCGTTTCGCCAGCTCTTCGGTGACGAGCGCAAGAACTATGGGCAGGCGCTGCAGGCCTACTATGCGAACGGTGCGCCACCGGATTGGGCCAGCCAGTTTATCTCTGCCTATGCATCATCGCATCCGTGGGAGGATTTCGCCGAGACCTGGGCGCACTACTTCCACATGGTGGACACGCTCGAAACCGCGAATGCGTTCGGGCTCGTAGTCAATCCGAAATTGTCAAAGGGCATGGCGGCGCGCATCGATTTCGATCCGCTGCATGCCGAGCTCGACCGCATCGTCGAAGGCTGGCTGCCGCTGACCTTCGCGGTCAACTCGATCAATCGCAGCATGGGCGCGCCCGATCTCTACCCGTTTGTGCTGAGCCCGCTGGTGATCGGCAAGCTCGCATTCATTCATGACTGCATTCGCGAACAGGCCGGGCGAAAAGTTGCCCCGACCGCCGGCATGCGAGCCGCGATCGCCAGCCTACGGCAACGCGCGGGATTTCCGACGGCGGATTAGACCTTCGTCGTTGAGAAGCGCGTCGTGCCGCGCAACGACCGAATGAAGCTCAGTCGGTCGGCTCGATGTGAGCGCCCTTGGCAAGCTGCACCGTGGCGGCAAGGTCATCGCGAAAAAACTTGCCGAACTGCTCGATGCTCATCAGTTCCGGTTCGACCCCGAGCTTTGCCAGTTTGTCTTTCACGCCCGGATCCTGCAGCGCCTTTTCGGTCGCGTCGTGCAGCTTGTTGACGATATCCGGCGGCGTTCTCACCGGCGCCGACAGTCCGACCCAGAAGCCGGACTCGGCGGCCGGGTAGCCCGCCTCCGCAACCGTCGGCGCGTTCGGCAATAACCGCGAGCGCTTCACCGTACTCACCGCGAGCACCGTGAGCTTGCCGCTGTTCAGCGCGGCGGCCGCGGCCGCCAGCGGAATGAAATAAAAGTCGATCCGTCCGGCCATCACTTCGGTCAGTCCGCCCTCGCGGAACGGAATGTGGCGGACATCGATCCCGGTGGCGAGGCGGAAACGCTCGCCGGCCATATGGGACGTCGAGCCGATTCCGGCGGACGCAAAAGTCAACGTCCCGGGTTTGGCCTTGGCCGCGGCGACGAGGTCAGCCACGGTCTTGATTCCGCTCTGCTGCGAGGCCACCAGCACGTTTGGCTGGCTGCCGAATATGGCGACCGGCGCGAAATCCCGAGCCGGGTCGTAGGACAGGCTTTTGTGCAGCACGAGCCCAGTAGCCATCGACGTCGAACTGGTGACAAGGGTGTAGCCATCAGGATCCGCCTTGGCGACGTCGGCAAAGCCGAGTGTCCCGCCGGCGCCGGCGCGATTCTCCACCACCATGGGCTGACCGAGCAGTTGCGATAACTCCTCCAGGACGACGCGGGCCGTCGTATCCGAGGCGCTTCCGGCCGGGAACGGGCTGACCACTCGGATGGGTCTGGTCGGCCACTGCTGTGCGCTGGCCGCGACGGTTGCAGCTACAATGGCGGCGGCTACGATGGCGCCGCTCAGCGCGCGAATCCGCAACATTTTTGACCTCCCTAAAGGGCTTATCTTCCAATCGCGAGTCTTCGCCCGCCTTGGTAAGGAGCGGCATGTGATCCAAAATCGCCCTACTTGCCAATAGGCGAATGCGCGCAGGTTTTCGCGATAGTGCGGCGCCGGACTCTCAACGCCCGGTATCAACCGTGTGCCTTCTTGCTGCTGCCGTCCGGAACTCCATTTGCTGTGCAGCAGGCACCAGATAGGTCAAAGCCCGATAGGTGAAAGCCATGTCCATTCGTCCCGTCAAAAGCATCATCACCTCGAAACCCACCATGGAGGGAGCCGGCGTCAAACTGCGCCGCGCCTTCGGCTTCGGCGAGACGAGTGAGTTCGATCCGTTCCTCCTGCTCGACGATTTTCGCAACGACCGGCCCAACGACTACCGCGCCGGTTTTCCCTGGCATCCGCATCGCGGCATCGAGACGATCACCTATGTGCTGGCCGGCAGCGTTGAGCACGGCGACAGTCTCGGCAATCGCGGCAACCTTGAAGCCGGCGACGTGCAGTGGATGACCGCCGGGCGCGGCATCCTCCATCAGGAAATGCCGCAAGGCGACGCCAAGGGCGCATGCACGGATTTCAGCTTTGGGCCAATCTGCCGTCGTCACTGAAGATGACGGCACCGCGCTATCAGGATGTGAAAGCCACGGAGATCCCCGAAATCGTCGAGGATGACGGCACGCGCGTGCGCGTGGTCTGCGGCGAGTTTTTCGGCAAGCGTGGCCCGGTCGAGGGCGTCGCTGCCGACCCACGCTATCTCGACATTTGGGTGCCGCCGGGCGTGCGCAAGACCCTGCCCGTGGAACTGGAGCGGCACGCCTTTGCCTACGTGTTCGAGGGCTCCGGCAATTTCCGCGCGGCCTCGCAGCCATTCGGCGTGCTCACCGAGAAGACCAACGGCGTCGATGAGACGCTCGTGCGCGAGCAGACGGGGAACCGCTCGCTCGTGCTATATGACAGCGGCGACGAGGTGACGGTGCAGGCCGGCGATCAGGGGATTCGCTTTCTCCTGGTGTCAGGCAAACCGATCAAGGAGCCGGTCGCGTGGTACGGGCCGATCGTGATGAACACCGAGGCCGAGCTGCAGCAAGCGTTTGGCGAGTTGCGCGCCGGAACATTTATCCGATAGCGGTTGCTCGCTTAGGCACTCCGTAACTCGACCGGTTTGGGCAAATCGTCACCATCGATCAGGGCGCCCTGCCCGCGCAGTATTTTCTGAACCGCGGCAGTATTGGCGCAGCCCGCTTGCGCATGCTGCGCGGCGGCGACGCCACAGGCCTGGCCGGTGGCGAAGGCGGTGCCCATGACGCGCAGCGAAGCGCCCGCCATTTGATCGCCGTCGGCGGCGCGCCCAGCGGCGAAAAGATTAGCGGTGTCGACGCTGGAAACGGCCCCCAATGGAATCTCGTAGACGCCGTTGCGGCCAGGGAGCACGAACGTGCTGTCCATGGTTTCGGCGCTGTGAAACTCCATGCCCCAGGCGCCAACGGCAATCGAGTCTGGAAAGCGCGCGCCGGCGCGCACGTCGGCTTCCTTCACTTGTTGCACGCAATTGACGTGGCGGCTTTCGCGCGTGCCAAATGCCGGACCGGTCACCGCCAGATAGGCTTGTTCACAGCCTTTAATGGTGCGGATGATGTCGAGATAAGCCCAGGCCTGACGGCGGCCGCTGCTCTCGGCTCGGCTGATGCTCTTGGCGTCACGCCCGTCGTAGACCTCGCTGGCGAGATACGCAATGACATCGTGAGAAAGCGGCACGCGCACTACCAGCGACCGCTCCTTTGACAATGGAACGGCACTGCCCGCGCGCGCCTTGCGGATGACGGCGGTCCACGTCGCGGCGCTGAGGTCCGCGTCCGGCTTGATGCCGCCGAAGCGGGTGCCCAGCGTGCCGAGATTGATGTGGCCATGATTGCCGTACCGGGTAGCGGCCCCCGCGAAGAAGGCGAGATCGCACTCGCCGGACGCGTCGACGAAAGCCTTGCCGAAAACTTCGTGGCCGCCGTTATGATCGTGATAGGTGACGCTGCGAATGAGGCCGCCGTCACGCACCGCGCCGATGACGTGCCCATGCAGCAGCACGTCCACACCGGCCTCGGCGCAAACCTCATCCAAGACAAGTTTCACAGCCTCGCTGTCGATGACCAGGAATACGCCGCGAAATTTTATCGGCCCTGCGGCGCCGCCGATGGCGCGGAGTTTTTGCACGACTTGCGCAGCGACGCCGAGGACCGCCGGCCGCGGTCTTTCGCTGATGGAATAGAGACCGCAATAGGTCAGCACGGATTTGAGCGTGGCGGCGCCGCCGAGACAGCCGGCGGTCTCGATGAGCAGCGTTCGCGCCCCGGCACGCGCCGCGCCCACCGCCGCCCCTACTCCGGCCGCGCCACCGCCGACCACGACCACGTCAAATTGTTCGGCGTTGGACTGCATGCGGAGGACGCTTCGCCCGCCCAGCGTTAGGCGGAGGCGCTCGGGCGGGCCGAGACAGCTTCGTACCAGCGCCGCACATTGGTGAGATCGTCGGGTACAGCGAGCTTGGACACGCGCATGAAATCGACGGCCACGAGCGCGGTGATATCGGCGACCGTAAAGTCAGTCCCCGCCAGATAGGGCCGGTTCTTCAATTCGCCGTCGAGAAACTTCAGGAAATCAAACACGCGCGGCTTGTTGGCTTCGCCCCACTCCGCGACCTGCGGCTTGACCATCTGCTTCATGGCCGGATGCAAGTGCTGAAAGACACTCGACACCGGAGCGAGCAGATGCAGTTCCGCACGCCGGTTCCACATTTCAACCAGCGCGGATGCAACCGCGCCGCGTCCAAACAGCGCGGGCTCGGGCTGCACACCGTCGAAGTAACGGCAGATCGCAATCGACTCGGCTATCGCAGTGCCGTCATCGAGTACCAGCGCCGGCACCCGTTGCATCGGATTGATCGCGGTGTAAGCGTCCGAGCGCTGCTGCAATTGGCCCAGATCGACTTGCTCACTCGGAACCTTGATGCCTTTCTCAGCCAGGAAAATACGTACACGCCGCGGATTGGGCGCGCGGCCGAACTCATAAAGCTTCATTGTTTGCCTCTCTATCGCATTGAGCGCATGAACCTATCGCGGCTGCGCTCGCCGCTCAAAGTATGAACGCACGCGCGCCGGGTGCCGAGGCAAATGTGCGCGCCATTGAACCTACTCTCCAACGCGATCAAGTTTACCCTGGAGGGCGGCGAGATCTGGCTCAAGGTCGGGCGGACCTCTTCGGGCGGCCAATACATGAGCGTCAAAGACACCGGCCCGGGAATTCCCGAAGAGGAAATTCCGATCGTGCTGGCCTCGTTCGGCCAGGGGTCAAATTCCATCAAATCCGCCGAGCAAGGCGCCGGCCTTGGCCTGCCGATCGCCAAGAACCTCATCGACCTGCATGGGGGCACTTTCACCCTGAACTCCGCGCTGCGCATCGGCACCGAGGTGATCGTCACCTTCCCGCCGGAACGGGTGATGTCGGCATTGGCGCCCATTTCCGACGCGCCGCCCTTGCAGCCGAGAGCCGACGCGTCCTCCCCGTCCGAAGACCCGCCTGGTCGCGGGAGGAGGCCATTTTCCGGTGCAGATTAGTTAATTTCGTCACACATTGACGGCTTTTGCTCGGCCCGCCTATGGTGGTCGCGACTCCGGGTCGGGGCCCTATGAGCACAATCGAGGCCGACGTCAAAACGCCGTGCAATTGCGTCTGCGCGCTGCATCCGGCTTCGGGTCTGTGCATGGGCTGCGGGCGCTCGGTCGACGAAATCGCCGGCTGGATCGGCTTTGACGACAACGAGCGCGCGGCGATCATGGCGCGGCTGCCGGTGCGGCTTGCAGCCATGACCGGCCGCAAAATTGTCCCGACGATGGCGTAAAGGATCGCTCCCGTGCGTCAACGCCTAGTGCTGCTTCTGCTTGTCGGCCTGATCATCGCGATCCTCGTGGTCATGGCCCACCAAAGCGGCGGTGCAATCGCGCCGCTGTCGAACCGCGACTTCTCTTCGCTTGGCTACAAAATCGCGCTCCTGGTTTTCGTATCTGGAGCCGTACTGACTCTGTTCCGCGAACGCCTCACCGAGGCGATCACTGCCGCGCTGCTTTGGGTCGTGGTCGGTCTCTTTCTGGTTATCGGCTATTCCTATCGGCTGCAGTTGCACGATATCGCCGATCGGGCCCTGGTCGTGTTAGTGCCCGGTCACGTCTTTTCACACGGCCCCCACGCCGAGATCGGTCGCAACTACTCCGGCGAGTTTGATATTGGCGCGCGAATCAACGGCGTGCCCACTCAAATGGTCCTCGATACCGGCGCCAGTTCGGTTGTGTTGACCCACGAAGCCGCCAAAGCGGCTGGGCTGCCAGTCGAAATGCTCAAATACTCGGTCGCCATTGACACCGCCAATGGACGCACGCGCGCTGCGTCCGTCACGCTCGATGCTATCGCCATCGGCAGTCTGGCCGAGAAATCCGTCGAGGCGCTCGTAGCGCAACCCGGAGCGCTCAAAACAAACCTCCTCGGCATGAGCTTCCTCAACCGGCTGCAAAGCTGGGAGGTGCACGGCGACCTTCTAATCTTGCACGGCTCTCCGTGACGCGGCGCTAACAACCAATCAAATCAGGCTGACTAGAAACCGCGCCGATACCAACAGAAGAAAGCAGCTGAACGTGATTTCCATCGTCCGCCGCGACAGCGTGTGGGCGAGCCGCGCGCCGTAGGGCGCCGTCAGACTTGACACGGGCGCCATCACCACGAGCCCGATCAACGAGACAAAGCCGAGCGAGAACGGCGGCAGCAGCGCATGATGCGGCAGGCCGGCGAGAATGTAGCCAATCGTGCCGACAATCGTGATCGGAACACCGAGCCCCGACGACGTCGCGACCGCATTGTGGATCGGCTTGCCGTAGAGCGTGAGCACGATGTTGGAGAGTGAGCCGCCGCTGACCCCCATCAGCGAGCCCGCCAACCCGATGGCAAAGCCATAGCACGTCATCGGCACCGTGCCGGGCAGATCGGTGCCGAGGTTCCAACGATCGCCCGCGAAGAGAAATTTCGTGGCGATGAAGCCGGCGATCAGCACGAACGCAATCTTGAACACGGCAGGCGGCGCAAACGCCGCGATCACGGCGCCGCAGGCGACGCCGATCACCGCCGGTAGCGCCCACAGCCGGATGACGTTCGGGATGACCAAGCCCTTAGCGCGATGGGTGAGGTAGGAGCGGATCGTGGTCGGCAGGATGATCGCGATCGAGGTGCCGACACAAAGCTGTATGCGTACCTCATCAGGCACGTTCAGCAAGCGAAACACCTCGTAGAGCACCGGCACGATCACGGCGCCACCGCCAATCCCGAACAGTCCGGCCAGAATCCCGGTGACGACACCGCCGATGACGATTGCAACAGCGAGCCAAATGATCTCGCTTAACCCGACACCGAATAACATTGTGGGTGCTGTTCTTTCCGCGAAGGATTACGCGGCGATGTGCCCCAATTCGCGCTCGCTGTCCACAACGCCGTCGGTGACGAGCGAGAGCGCCTCCACGAGGAATTCCGCGCCAGCTTGCGAACTCGCCGCCGCGGTGGCCAGGTGTCTCCGGAAGGTACGAGCGCCGGGAACGCCGCGGAACAGGCCATGCAGATGGCGCGTGATTCCATGGAGCCGCGCTCCCTGAGCGAGCTCGCGCTCGATGTAAGGGATCAGCGCCATCACGGCATCCTTAGGCGATCCGAAGCGAGACGCTTCATCGAAGAAGAGAGGGTCGACGGCAAGGAGCCGCCACGGTTCCTGATAGGCGGCGCGGCCCATCATGACGCCGTCCACGTGCGCAAGGTGTGCATGCGCCTCTTCCACGCTTGCGATCCCACCGTTGAGCACGACCGGAAGGCGCGGATGCGCGGCCTTGAGCCGGTAGACACGCGCGTAATCGAGCGGCGGAATTTCGCGGTTCTCCTTGGGCGACAGTCCTTTGAGCCAGGCCTTTCGCGCGTGAACGATGAGCGAATCCACGCCCGCCTGCTCAACGGCGCAGGTAAGAACCTCCAGCGCCTGTTCCGGGTCCTGCTCGTCGATGCCGATACGGCATTTCACCGTGACGGGAATCGTCACCGCACCCTTCATGGCCGCGACCGCGTCGCCGACCAACGCCGGCTCCGCCATGAGACAGGCGCCGAAGCGGCCGTCCTGCACGCGGTCGGAGGGGCAGCCGGCATTCAGATTGATCTCGTCGAAGCCAAGCTCTGCGCCGATGCGCGCACACGCCGCCAGCGCGCGCGGATCGGAGCCGCCAAGCTGCAGCGCCAGCGGATGCTCGGCCGGATCGTAGCGCAGAAGCCGGGCGCGATCGCCGTGCAGCACCGCGCCGGCGGTGAGCATCTCCGAATAGAGCAACGCGCGGCGCGTCAGCAGGCGATGGAAGAACCGGCAGTGCCGGTCAGTCCACTCCATCATCGGCGCGACAGAAAAGCGGCAGTCCAATTTCAACGCTTATCTTCCTGACATCCCAAAAATTAACGCGCGACCGCGTCGCCTCGCGTGTCGATGATCGTCGTGCGGCGCAATTCGCGCATATGATCGTTCGAGTCAAATGGTGAGGCGCGGGGCATGGTGCAGCGGTTGTCCCAGATCACGAGATCGCCTACGCACCATTTGTGCGCGTAAGCCAAAACTTGGTTCTTGGCATCTAATCTAGTTCGTTCGTGGTAAAAAATCGACATAAGGCGCCGCGGCATTGACCCCCGCCATCGCCGCCGTTACGCCGTGCCGGCGAGAGGCCGCAGATGAACGAAAAGGAAAAGGCCGCGCTAGGATCGGTCGCCGCCTCGGCTGCGCTCGCCGCCGCAAAGGCCGTCATTGGACTGATGACGGGTTCGCTCGCCATCCTGTCGGAGGCCGGCCATTCCCTGCTCGACCTTTCGGCGACGCTTTTGACCTATTCCGCCGTGCGCATTTCCGGCAAGCCGGCCGACGCCGAGCACCAATACGGCCATGGCAAAGTCGAAAGCGTCTCGGCACTTGCCGAAACCGCGCTGTTGTTTCTGCTTACCGCGATCGTGATCTACAAGGCGGGTGAACGGCTGATCGGCACACAGGCGCATGCGGTCGAAGCCAGCGCCGCGGCTTTTGTCATCATCGCCGGCTCGATCATGATCGATTTCCTGCGCGCCCGAACGCTCTCAAGGGTGGCGAAACGGACTTCCAGCGAAGCGCTGGAGGCGGACGCGCTCCACTTCAGCTCCGACATGTGGTCCTCGGTCGCGGTGCTGATCGGACTTTGCGGCGTCGCCCTTGGCTATGCGTGGGCGGACGCCGCCGCGGCGATCGTCGTTGCGGTGTTTATCTGCATCGCCGGCTACCGGCTCGGGCGGCGCACCATCAACACGCTGACCGATGTGGCGCCGGCCGGCGTGAGCGAGAAGGTCGCTGCCATCGCCCGGCAGGTGCCCGGTGTCGTCGCTGTCGAACGAGTGCGGGCACGCCCGGCGGGCGCAGGACTGTTCGTCGATCTCGGCGTCGGCGTCAGCCGTACGCTGCCGCTCGATCGCGTTTCCACTATCAAGGAGCGGTTGACGCGCGGCATCCGCGCCGAAATCCCTCAAGCCGAAATTACTATCACCACCGACCCGCGCGCCCTCGACGACGAGACGGTGCGCGAGCGCGTCATGATGATCGCGCGCAATCGCGGCGTCGCCATTCATCACGTTGCCGTGCAAGCCGTCTCCGGCCGCTTGTCGGTCTCGGCGGACGTGGAAGTCGACGGCACGCTACCGCTGCGCGCCGCGCACGACATCGCGAGCGGGCTCGAAGAAGCTTGGCGCGACGAACTTGGGCCGGACGTCGAGGTCGAGACCCATATCGAGCCGCTGCCCGCCGACGTCCTGGCCGGGCACGACGCATCGGCGGCGCGCATCGCCGAGGTGAGCGGGCTTCTGACTTCGCTCGCCGCCGAAACCCCGGGCCTCGGCGAAGTTCATGACGTGCGCGTCCGCGACACCGCCGACGGCGAAATCGTCAATTTTCATTGCCGCGTCGATCCGGCGCTCTCCGTACGCGCCGTGCACGATTTAGTGGACGGCATCGAGCGCGGTTTGCGCCAGCGCTTCCCCACTATTCAGCGGGTCATCAGCCACGCCGAGCCGCAGCCATAAGCTTCGCGGTTGCAACTTCATGGAATGAGGACCGCGGCGCCTTCGAAGCGCCCTGCCCGCAGATCGGCCAGGGCAGCGTTCGCCTCGGCGAGTGGATAGCGCGTCACCGTCGTCTTGATCTTCGCTCGCGGCGCAATGGCCAAAAATTCGCGCGCGTCCACACGCGTGAGATTGGCAACGGACATAAGTTGCCGTTCCTCCCACAGGATCGAATAAGGAAAGCTCGGAATGTCCGACATGTGGATGCCGCCGCAAACGACGCGGCCGCCTTTCTTCACCGCGCGCAGAGCGGCCGGGACCAGCGCGCCGACGGGAGCAAAGATGACGGCGGCATCGAGCAATTCCGGCGGCATCTCGTCGGAGCCGCCGGCCCAGACTGCGCCAAGCGAGCGTGCAAATGTCTGCGATGGTGTGTCGCCCGCGCGCGTAAAGGCGTAGACGCGGCGGCCCTGCCAGACCGCGACTTGCGTCAGAATGTGTGCGGCGGCGCCAAAGCCGTAGAGGCCGAGAGCTTCGGCTGCACCGGCCATGCGGTAACTACGCCAGCCGATAAGTCCGGCGCAAAGCAGCGGCGCCGATTCTGCCGCATCGAGGTTTTCATCGAGTGGAAAACAAAAGCGCGCATCCGCCACCACATGGCTCGCGTAGCCGCCGTCGCGCGTATAGCCGGTGAACAGCGGCCGGTCGCACAAATTCTCCCGGTCGGACCGGCAATAGGGACAAACGCCGCAGGTCGAGCCCAGCCACGGAATGCCGACGCGCTCGCCGATCGTGAAGCCGGTGACTCCCGCTCCCATCGCCGCAACGCGCCCGACGATTTCGTGGCCCGGTACGATCGGCAGTTTCGGCTGCGGCAGTTCGCCGTCTACTACATGCAGATCGGTGCGGCAGACCCCGCAGGCCACAACCTCAACAAGAATTTCGCCCGGCCCCGGCGGCAAGTTCTGCCGCTCCCGCATCACCAACGGGCTTCCTGGACGATCGAGCACCATTGCACGCATCAGCGACATGAACAGACCGTAACCCGGATCGCGCGTCGAAGAAATCCGCCCGTATGCGGCGCTTTCATTTGTGCCACAAAGATTCTACATCAAGCCGATCATGCGCACCGAAGAACACCGTCCCATCCTGCTCAAGGATTACCGCCCGCCCGACTGGCTAATCGAGACCGTCGACCTCGACGTGTCGCTGCATCCGAGCGCGACCAGAGTGCGCTCCAAGCTCAAGGTCAAACCCAATGCGGCCGGGGCGCCGGCGCCGCTCGTTCTCGACGGCGAAGACCTGAAGCTTGTTTCGCTGATGATCGACGGTAAGCCGCTTCCGCCGGAGAACTTCGTCGCCACTCCCGATCGGCTCACCATTGCGCAACCGCCCAACAGCCCATTCGAACTCGAAATCGAAACCCTCATCGATCCCGTCGGCAACACGCGGCTCATGGGGCTTTACAGCACCGGCGCGACCTACTGTACCCAATGCGAAGCCCAGGGCTTTCGCCGCATCACCTATTTCCTCGACCGGCCGGACGTGATGGCGGTCTACACCACGCGCATCGAAGCCGACAAATGCGAAGCGCCCGTGTTGCTGGCCAATGGCAATCTCGTTGCCCAGGGCGACGTGCCCGGGACCGGACGGCATTTCGCCGTGTGGCACGATCCATTCAAGAAGCCCTCCTATCTGTTCGCGCTCGTAGGTGGCATGCTCGCGCGGGTGGAGGACAGCTTCACCACCATGTCCGGCCGCAAAGTCACGCTCCAGATCTATGTGGAGCCCGGGAAAGAAGATCGCTGCTTCTACGCAATGGACAGCCTCAAGCGCGCGATGCGCTGGGACGAGGAGGCTTTCGGGCGCGAATACGACCTCGATATCTTCATGATCGTCGCTGTCTCGGCCTTCAACATGGGGGCTATGGAGAACAAGGGCCTCAACGTCTTCAACGACAAATACGTCCTCGCTTCGCCGGCGACCGCGACCGACACCGATTTTGGCGGCATCGAGGCAGTGATCGCACACGAATACTTTCACAATTGGACCGGCGACCGCATCACCTGCCGCGACTGGTTTCAGCTCTGCCTGAAAGAAGGATTGACGGTCTTTCGCGACCAGGAATTCACTTCGGATCAGAGATCCCGCCCAGTCGAGCGCATCGGCGACGTGCGCTCGCTCCGCTCGAACCAGTTTGTCGAAGACGCCGGTCCGCTGGCGCATCCGGTACGCCCTGAGCTCTATCACGAGATCAACAACTTCTACACGTCGACCGTCTACGACAAAGGCGCCGAAGTGGTGCGCATGATCAAGGTGCTGCTCGGGCCCGAACTCTTCCGCAAAGGCATGGACCTTTATTTCACCCGGCACGACGGCGACGCAGCCACGGTCGAGGAATTCGTGCAATGCTTCGCCGACGCGAGCGGACGCGATTTTTCGCAATTCATGCGCTGGTATTCGCAGGCCGGCACCCCCGAGGTCGTGGTCACGCCGCAATATGACGCGCGCGCAAAAGCCTACCGGCTCGACATTGCCCAGAAGGTTCCGCCAACGCCCAATCAACCGCACAAGGAGCCGATGGTCATCCCGCTCGCCGTGGGGCTGGTCGACAAAAATGGCACCGACCTGCCGCTCATCCTTGACGGCAGCCCGCTCAAGCGCGGCGTGCTGGAGCTGACGCGGCCGAGCCAGACCTTCGTGTTCACCGGCGTTGAAGAGCGGCCGATCCCTTCGTTCAATCGCGGCTTTTCCGCGCCGATCAAACTTTCGCTGCCGATCGAGTCCGGCGACCTACGCTTCCTCGCCGCCCACGATTCCGATCCGTTCAACCGCTGGCAGGCGGTGCAGACGTTGGCGATGTCGCTGCTGAAGCACAATGTCGCGGCGCTCCACGCCGGCGCGCCGGCGCGGGACGACGACGGACTCATGGCCGCGCTTGGTGCGATTTTAGCGGATGAGAAACTTGAACCCGCCTTCATCGCGCTCACGCTCGCGCCGCCGAGCGAAGCCGACATCGCCCGCGAGATTGGCCGTGAAGTCGATCCCGACGCCGTCTTTGCCGCCCGGCGGAAGCTGCGCGCCACCATCGGCGAGCGGCACGCCGACGCACTGGCAGATACTTACGAGCACATGATCACGTCCGGTCCGTACCGGCCGGACGCACAAAGCGCGGGGCAGCGATCGCTAAAGAACGTGTGCCTCAACTTGTTGGCGGTCGCCGAACGCAGCGATGCCATCGCCCGCGCGTTCGCTCAATATCAAAACGCGGACAACATGACCGACCGCATGGCGGCGCTCGACACGCTGTCACAGCACGACCGGCCCGAGCGGACCACCGCGCTTGAAGACTTCTACCAGCGTTATGCAGACGATCCGCTGATCATCGACAAATGGCTGGCGCTGCAGGCAGCTATTCCAGAACCCGCGACGCTCGACCGCGTGCGCGTGCTGACCTCGCACCCGGCCTTTTCGATGGCGAATCCCAATCGCGTGCGAGCGCTGATCGGTTCGTTCGCCCACTCCAACCACACCCAATTCAACCGTGCCGACGGCGCCGGCTACGACTTCGTGGCCGACGTCGTGATCGCGCTCGATCCCAAGAACCCGCAGGTGGCGGCGCGTCTCATGGGAGCGTTCCGTTCCTGGCGGGCGCTGGAGGCCCAGCGGCGGGGCCGCGCGGAAGCCACCCTGCGGCGGGTTGCCGCTACCGCCGCCCTGTCGCGCGACGTCACCGACATCGTCGCGCGCACCCTCGCCGAGAGCTGACACAGCGCGCACCTCGGCGATTCGCGCCTTGCAGCGGCGATTTCACTGCTGCCCGCTCGTATCGGCAGCTGCTGGCACGCACCGGCAGAAAAACCTCTGGATATTGGTTAACGAATATTGACTCAGAACCCTCGACAAATCGCGGCTCATGGATTCTGATGAGGATGATTCGGGCAAGATGCGGCACGCCTTGCCCACGCATTGACATTGCTAATGTTTTATCGCCGTTCCATACGCCGTTCCATACTTTCGGACGGGGTTTTGGGTACCCCTTTTTGCACTACTCTGCCCGCTCTTGACCGGCGAGAATCAGTAGCCTAGATCACTGTTGCCTGTTCTGACCAGAGAGAAAGCTGAGCGTACAGTCGCGCTCCAACGGGCCTAACACCATAAGGTTGCGAGGGTAGATACGCGCCTTTTTGTCCCTCACACGAGGGCAGGAAGGCTCGCTATGTCTATTCCGTATCTTGAACGGATCACCGTGACGCCGACACAGGCCGCCGAGCTTATCGGCGTCTGCCGTCGCACGATTCACAACCTGATCCGGTCGCGCACACTGAAGGCGCGCAAACGTGGTCACCGCACCACCCTTATCGAGGTGGACTCGCTCCGGTCCTACATCCAAGCGCTACCGGAGCGCGGGTCCGCGCCTATCAGGAAACACGCCAAGCGAGGGGGGCACGCATGAGCCGGCGCCCTACTCCGCTTCAGCAAGAGTTTGCCGCGCTCCGCCACCATGTGCGGGAAGCAAACAAACACGCGCGGGTATCGCAGGATCGTTTCGGCTTTCGCGCGCAGCATAATGCGCCGCTGGACCAGATTGATACATCCAGCGTTGGCGGCCCGCCACGGCTCGCCATGGCGGCAGAAGATATCCGCTAACTCAAGCTGCGAGCGGGACATGGTCGCGGCAGAGACGCACCAAGGAACAAATTCAATAGCTGTCTTCCGGCGGCGGAGCCTCTCTCGTCAACCGTCTTGCGCCTTCTCAGCGGCAGCATTCGTGTCCGCAGAGTGCGGAATGGCGGAATCTGTTACTTAACCATCCCAAACGAAGCGATTAGCCTGTCGGAAATCGAACCCCCACATGAGCATCAGCGTACAAGAGCCGGGCTTCGACGGATTGGCCCGCAC
>JBAUYV010000014.1:0-11883 GCA_049584975.1 Xanthobacteraceae bacterium
GACCGATCAGCTGATTCGACTGTCGACGGGAGCGTGCTCTACGCCGCCATCACCTGCTGTCCGCAATCACCGGATTGCTGTCCGCCTTGCGCTGGAATGGGTGTCCGCCTTGCACCGGATTTCGCACACTCGCAAAGACGGTGGCAGAACTCACGTGCGATTTGAGCGGGACAGACCGCCAGCAGTTAATTGAACAGCTTATGCGCGAGGTTATGAGATATGACGCGGAGTATCGCCAGGACGCCGTAACTGGTGGAACAGGGTCCAGTTTACGGCATTAATCAAGCCGGCCCCGGTGGGCGTAGAGCCAAGTCTGCCAGGCAGGAGCGAGATCACGAACTCGGTGGCGCTCACGCCAAGTCCACAGCAAACCGTTTGAGATCAGCCAGCGAGCAGTACGCCAGGGCGCCCTCGTGGGTGGCACGCAACACAACACGCGGCGCTTGACCTGCCTCGAATGCTTCCTGCCATCGCGGCGCACACAAGCACCAACGGTCACCGGGCTTGAGGCCCGGAAAGCCTACGTCCGCTACCGGTGTCGAGAGATCGTTGCCGCGCGACTTAGAAAACTCGAGAAATGCAGCGGTCATTACGACGCAAACCGTGTGGCTGCCAACATCCTCTCGCCCGGTGTTGCAACACCCGTCGCGGTAAAATCCTGTCATCGGTTTGAACGAGCATATGTCCAGTGCCTCGCCGAGCACGTTCCGCGCTGCGTCCTGGCGGCGACCACCGTTATTGCCATCATCTCTCAGCATTGCCTCGAACCTTCAGCTCATTCAAGCCAGATGGCTAGCGCCGGCCCGGAACTTCGGCTTATGTTATCACGTTGTGACGCAGTTGATTCCTATCATCGATGGAGGATTCGATGTGTTGGGAAATGGACTACTGGTTTTACGCTGAGCAGGAGAAGGCGAAGAAGGCCAAGGCCCGTGAAGAGCATGAGGCCGGCGTCATTAAAAATCTACTCAATGACGCCAACAACGAGGCCGAGAAACTCCAGCCCGAAACGGCGTCGGTTAAAGAAGTCGTGCCCGCGAAATAGCAGCGTCAGAACGATGGCGTGATAGGTCACCAAGCCGAGGATGGATCGCTGACCTCGGGGCGATACTCTTCGGGCGAGCGACAGGCTGACTGTTTGCCTGGTCACGCCGCAGACAACTCGATCGGTGCGACGATCGAGGGATCATCGTTCTCGGGCTTGTTCACGCGCGTCGATATCGGCCATACGCGCATCGGCTCGGATGGAAACGGCCGCATTAAGTCGCGCGGGCCGGGCTCGTCGCTGAGCCATCGCGTGTAATCGTTGGGCGCCAGTATGAGCGGCATGCGATCGTGGATTTCCGCCACGAGCTCATTGGCGTCCGTCGTGATCACCGCGAACGTGCGGATCCACTCGCCGGAGGCAGGGTCTTTCCAGTTTTCCCACAAGCCACCGATGCCGAACGGTCGGCCATCTTTCATGGCAATTGCATAGGGCTGTTTGGCCCTCTGCCCTTTGATCGCCTTCCACTCGAAGAATCCGTCGACCGGCAAAATGCAGCGCCGGCGCCGATATGCGTCGCGGAACATCGGCAGCTTGTCCACGGTCTCGCATTTGGCGTTGATCGGTTTACGCCCGCCCTTGGGGTCGTTGCACCAGTGCGGGATCAGCCCCCACCGCAGGGGATCGAGCGACAGCTTGCCGGTATCGTGATTGCGCCGGATCACCAACAGTTCTTGGCTCGGCGCACCGTTCCAGCGGGGCGGATAGTTGTGCACGCGGCTGTCGCGCATATCCATGCCTTCGACGATGCCGTAGCGTAGCGGTCCGCTGCTCTGGATCACTCTCCCGCACATAAGCGTTATATGGGAGCAGGTCTTGACCAACCAAGATCGGAGTTACGTCATGAGTGACGAGACGAACATCTCAGCGCTTTATCACGAGTTCACCGATGCGTTGACGGAAGTTCTCGCGGAAAATGCTGTTGGACCGGCGCGACGCGGTCGATTGGCCAGAGCACGCGCTATCATCAAGAGGCACCCGGCGCACAGCGAGCACGAATATTTCGTGGCTGTCGAGACCGCCTTCATCCAGTGGGAAGCGATGCAGAACGCCGGCCGCTGGGAACGGCTATCACACTAGCCCGCCTTCTTCTGCCTCGACGATCGAGCAGCTGGCTTAGCTGCAGCTTCCTTACCCTTTTTACCCTGTATCGGCAGCAGCATTTCGGTCTGACCGTCGATCCGCTTGCGGCTCTTCTTTGGACGAGCAGGTTGTCCTTTCTCCTGTTGAAGGCTTTGTCGCAGCGCGTCCATCAGATTGACGACGTTGGTGCGGCTCGGCTCCTTGGCCCGTTCGATCTTCTCGCCCTTCTGCTTCTTGCGCAGCAGCTCCTTCAGCGCATCTTCGTACTCATCCTGGAATTCCTTTGTCTCAAAATGCCCACGCTTGCTCTCGACGATGTGAAGAGCCAGATCGAGCATATCTTTGGGCACCTTTTCGTCTTCGATCTCGTCGAAATAATCCTTCAGGTTCCTGACTTCATAGGGATACCGAAGGGTGGTGCCCACCATGCCGTTCTCTCGAGCCTCTAGTGCAATAATGTGCTCCCGGGAGGTGAAGACCACTTTGCCGATTGCGACCATCCCTTCTTTGCGGATCGCTTCGCGGATCACCGCGAAAGCCTGCTGTCCGACTTCGCCATCCGGGACAATGTAGTACGGATCGCGCAGGTAGAGCTCGTCGATCTCCTCTTTGGGAACAAACTCGTCGATCTCGATGGTGTGCTTGCTTTCCAACGCTACCGCTTCCAGCTCTTCCGGATCGATCTCGATGTATTCGCCCTTGCCGACTTCGTAACCCTTGATGATCTTGTCAGTCTCGACCTCGTCACCAGTCTCCGCATCGACTTTGCGATATTTGATGCGGTGTCCAGTGTCTTTGTTCAATTGATGGAAGCTAATCTTCTCTCGCTCCGAGGTTGCCGGAAACAGAGCGATCGGACATGAGACTAGCGATAGCTTGAGGTAGCCTTTCCAATAGGCACGTCCAGGCACGAAACTCTCCTTGGTATCCCGCGAGTACAATTCAGTTGTGCGGGGATTGGTTCGCGACGCCTCATTTCGCACTTTGCCGCTGTGCCGCGTCAGTGCGGATTTCGGCCCGATCAGCAAGCTTGTCGAAGTCGGCGGCAATGCGCAGCATGATTGCCTTTGTCACGAGATCGCTCGTGCCGTCTGAGATCTTACGCATTTCCTCGGCACGCGAGCGCCAATGCTCGGTATCGTCGTACAAAGATTTCGTCGCCACAACGCACTCCCCTCACAGCATATTACACCGCATTTCGCGCCGCGGATGAGGCTTACGCCCCTTGACTCCGAGCTTGAATGTTCTCACTTTGTTCACATGACGGTCGAGGCCATTGGCCAGGCTTTTTCGCTCGGTTGGCGCGTAACTGTGCGTTGCTCGCACAGCCGCGAGGACGGTGCGCATTCGAGTCGAGCCGCGAGTGCACGTATCGCAAGGAGCTCGACATGGAGACGTTGGTGTGTACGCGCGGCCGTGCCTTCCCGCTGTCTCGCTTGGAAAGCCGCCTGCGCTGCCCACGGTGCGGCGGACGAAATCTCGTGGTGCTGTATCAACCGCCGGCCAGCACGATTGCCGTTCGCCATCCGTAACGACTGCCTAGAGAGTGATTGATCAGTTTCCAAATCTCGGCGTCGGGGGTCGGAATGGAGACAATAGCCACCATCCTCCACGCGGACCTCGATGCGTTCTATGCATCGGTCGAGCAAATGCTCGATCCTTCCTTGCGAGGCAAACCTATCGCCGTCGGCGGTGGGGTGGTGCTCGCCGCCTCCTACGAGGCAAAGGCCTTTGGTATCAGCAGCGGCATGTCGGGACGGCGAGCTCAGGAGCTCTGCCCACAGCTGATCTTCGTTGGCGGGCACTTCGAGGATTACCAGCGGCTGGGCGATGCGGCCATCAATGTGCTTAATGACTTCACGCCTCTCGTTGAACGGATTTCAATCGATGAGGCTTTTGCTGACGTTGCGGGATGCACCCACCTTTTTGGTTCACCGCCTGAGATCGCGAGAGCAGTCCGTCGTCGTGTACGCGAAGAACTGGGTCTCCCAATTTCGATCGGCGTCGCGCGAACCAAGCACCTCGCGAAAATAGCCTCGCAAGTCGCCAAACCTGACGGGTTGGTGGTGGTCGATCCGGAGACCGAGTTGGGTTTCCTTCACGATCTGCCCGTCGAACTGATGTGGGGAGTGGGTCCAATTACCAGGGCGCGGCTGGCCGAGATTGGTGTTCAGACCATTGGGCAGCTGGCGAACCTGCCAGGATGGTCGCTTGAGCGCATCGTCGGCCGTGCGGTGGGAGAAAAGCTCGCGGCACTCGCATGGAACCGTGATCCACGAGAGATTAGAACCCATCATCGCGCACGATCAGCCGGCGCCCAATCCGCACTTGGGAAGAAGCCGGCTAAAGAGCACGTTTTCCGACCCACGCTGCGGCATCTTGCCGACAGAGTCGCCAGCAGACTTCGGGCGAAATCGCTGCTGGGCGGCACTGTGACCGCTCGTGTTCGTTTCGCTGACTTGCGTTCAGTCACACGCTCAATAACTCTCGATGCTCCGATTTCAGCAACCGCCACTCTCGCCGAAATCGCCGAAGAGCTGGTTCGAACAGCGCTCGCCGATCACCCTCATGAGAAATCCGTATCACTGCTGGCAATCTCCGTATCTCACCTGGAGAAACACTGGAAACTGCAGCTGGAACTGCCGCTTGGGCTTGACGATGAAAGACGCAGGCCCGGCACAAAGAGTGGGATGGCACGTTGGACAGCCGATTGCGCTGTTGACAGAATCCGCGATCGCTTCGGGTGGGACGCGGTCGGATACGGATCGGTCGTATTGGGACTATCCCGATCCGTCCCCGATGTGTTTCGTGAGCTCGCGGAGAAAGATCTGTAAAGCCGGATCTATTGTATCTTCTCGGGATTCCCATCAGCAATCTTTAGAACCTTTCCACGAACTTGACCCGTTGCGACGTTGATAACGCTGATCGTGTCGCCCTGCTTGTCATAGCGCGAGCAAGCGTTATTGGGCGCTTCTTTCCAATCAATGCAGAGTGTGTTTTCTTTGAAGGTCCACTTGCCGTGCAATATCTTGCCATTGCCGGTCTTATACAGAGCAGTGCCATCTGCCGCATAATACAGCACTCCTTGACCCACTCCGGCCGTCGACGTCGCGGTGTTCTCGAGATAGACGGATTTTCCTATCAAAAGGTCCTTGATTTGCGCGGCAGTCAGGTCAGCTGCCATCGCTGATCCAATCAGAAATATTGAACTCGTAGCCGACATCATCGCGAGCTTTATCGTACCCATGGCCTTCGTCCTCCCTTGGTATGTTGCCGGTGGTCTGTTCTTACCATTTTGCGGGCGATAACCGCACCCACCTTCGTGGGCAGGGCGCCGGCAAAGTCCGTGATCGATGGATATGAGGCTGCGCGCAACGGCCGGGGGCCGATCGGCTTCTGACCCCTGTAGCTCGCGCGGCCCCTCGCCCCACCAGCCGAGCTCCGCCCTTCTCGCGAAAATGGAATCGATCCCGCCGGCCGCGGGTGGCGTTCGGCGCGGCACGCGGCGCCACCGCGCAACAGATAAAGAGAGGACGCCAAAGCGGTTCATTGCCCGTGTGCCAATGTTTTACGGCCGCTGTTCTCGACGCGATCAGTGGAACATCCTACATGCCGCAAATGTGGCAAACTCCCACAAGTGACCCGATTCGAAACTTGAGCCGTGGATATTGTTCTGATGCACAATGGCACGCGTCCGCGACGGGATAGGCTGTGTTAGCTAATGGGCCATCAGCACTGGCAACTCGGCATTTCGTAGGATGTGACTCGTTGCCCCGCCGAAGATCATTTGACGTAATCGACTCTGCGTGTAGGCACCCTTAACCAGCAGATCGCAGTCTCGCGCTACCGCGGCGCGAAGAACCGCCTCTCCGGTGCTGCGACCATCAAGCCCTACTGTGACCAGATCAGCCGAGATCCCGCTACGCCCAAAATATCTGATCAGCTGGTCTGCCGAAGGGCCAGGGACGCCCTGTCCGCCTTTGACGTCGAGAACGGTGACGCGGCTGGCCCGTTGCAGCAGCGGCATGGCAGCCTCTGTGACGCGTGCCTGTTCGGTGCTGCGGTTCCAGTGAACCATGATGTTGGTCGCGATCGCTTTTGGAGCAACAGGGGGTGTGAGCAGAACTGAGCGGCCACTCTCGAAAAGCGCGGCTTCGATTGCGCGATTGTGGAATGGGGTTGTGTCGGCAACGGGCCGGCCAAGTACAATGACGTCAAACACGCGCCCATAGCTTCCGACAAAGTCCTCCCCCTCAGCTGCATCATTGAGCCAACCCCATGACGGGCCCTGGGTCGTTTCCTCCCGGCTAGGCACGTTCCGTTCTTGCATGAAGGCTTCAAAGAAGGTGCGCACACGAATAACCTCTTCCTGACTTTCCTGTTCGTATGTCGCCATCGGAAGAGCGCCGATCGGATCGAGCCCAGCAAAGTCGCGCACGAGGGGCCGCAGCGGGAACCCCTCAATGTAGCCGTCGCAGCGCTGCGCCAGGAGCAACGCGGTCTCAAGAGTCGACGTCATCCCAGGCCTGCTTTCCATCGGAACAAGGATAGACTTCATTTTGCCCCCAGTGACGCCAGCAGCGCTCCTCATCGCGAGTTAGCGATCGTTAGATGGCCAATGCGTTGGCTTATCTATAATGGTGAGCACCAGCTTCAGATGGTCGGCGGTCGGCGTTCCCTTGCATCGCCTCATTTCCTCGACGAGGCGTGAACGGCACAGGGCATGGCAAGCGTGGGCTGCCCGGTCTTTCATGCGTCGATTGTCTTCCCGCGCCCGAAAGATATTTTCGACATCGCCAAGGGCAACGCGCACCCCAGCACTGACAGCCTCGGGGTTCTCGCCTTCGAGTGCCAACACATCCGCTAAAAATGCCTCGATACGTTCATCCATCGGTTCTCTCCGATGGTAGCGCAACGACCGTTGAATGAACCCATAATAACCCGAATATCCCGCCACGCTTCAACAACCGCAAGACGGGCGCTGGGCCACGCCGAGACGGAAGCCGTTAATGACGATCATCTCGGGACAATCCTTGGCACACTCTTGGAGGGTCGCCATAGGCTTTAGCGCGCGTTCCGAAAATTTGCGAGCATGTATGGGCGCATGGTCGCGTACCAATTTATCTGCTCTTTGAGGTACGACTGATTGATCCAGCCGACCAGGCCAAGGATAATCCCGACAAGCAGTGTGAACATGGAAGGCAGTACCGCCAAATTCGCCGCGTCGTGCGTCCCCCCTGCCGGCTTGCGGCAATAAATGCTCGAAACTCGTCAGTCGGTTTCCGGCGCCCCCCGTGGACGCGAAACGCTCCAGTGAACGCGATCTGTGGAATATGCGCGGGCGGGTAAAGGCGAACCGGCGAGCTCGACTCGGACGGCCGAGACACATTGCAAGAACGAGGGAGCGGCCGAAAAGCCGCATCGACTCAGCTGGCACGCGCTATGGCGGGGCGATAGAGCAACCCGGCAACAAAGACGCCTGCGAGTCCGCCAACGATCTGCGCAGCAATAAAGGCAAAAACGCTGGTCGGCGCGATGCCGGCGAACGTATTGCTCAACGAGCGAGCGATCGTGACGGCCGGATTGGCAAACGAGGTTGATGCCGTAAACCAATAGGCTGACGTTATGTAGAGGCCGACGGCATAAGGGATCGCTTCGCGCGCCGCCTGCAGACAGCAGAAAATGACGAGAACCAGTCCGAAGGTCGCAACGAATTCGGCGAACCATTGTGCTGGGCCGGTGCGCACGGTTTGCGAAATTTGCCACAACGGCAGATCGAACATCGCATGCGCCGCTAGCACGCCGGCGATGCCACCGACGATTTGGCTTGCGCCATAAAGCAGAGCAACACCCCAGTTCAGTTCCCGGCGCAAGAAAAACGCAAGCGTCACAACGGGATTGAAATGCGCGCCGGAGATCGGACCGAGGGCGAGGATGAGCACCGTCAGGATCGCCCCGGTGGGCAGTGTGTTGCAGAGCAGGGCGAGGGCGGCATTACCGCCAGCGAGCTTCGCCGCCATGATGCCCGAGCCGACCACAGCCGCAAGTAAGAAGGCCGTGCCAAGACCTTCAGCAATGGCACGCTGCGCCAGCGAAGCTTTCACGTGTTTTCAGTCGCCTTCGCCGTAGCGCCTTCCATACGGCCGATTTGGCGAAGCTTGTGTTGCAGGCTCAGTTGATCGAGCGAGCGAAGCGGCAGCGATACGAAAATTCCGATCCGCCGCTCGAGCATCCGATAGGCATCTTTGAAGGCGAGCGCGATTTCGGCCGGATTGCCCGTCGCCTCGGCGGGATCAGGCACACCCCAGTGCGCCGTCATGGGTTGGCCTGGCCATACCGGACACGTTTCGCCTGCGGCGTTGTCACAGACCGTGAAAACGAAATCGAGCAGCGGCGCGCCGGGATCGGCAAACTCGCTCCATGACTTGGAACGAAATCGTGACGTGTCGTAGCCGAGGCTCTGCAAGAGCCGGAGTGTTTCGGCGTGAACTTTTCCCTTTGGCCGACTACCCGCGCTGAAGGCGCGGAATTTTCCGGCACCAAGCTTGTTGAGGATGGCTTCCGCCATGACAGAACGCGCCGAATTGCCGGTGCAGAGCAATAGGACGTTGTATGACGCTCGGCCATGGCGTACCTCACGCAGTCAGGCAACCACACGCAGGGGCTGGCTCCGCGAGCCCAGGTGCTGGTGCGCAACAAGACTTTTCATGCACGACTCTGGCGACACGCTCGCCAGTGCCATCTCCATAGTCTGTGCTTTCGCCAGTGGTGAGAAAGGTCTCCCAAGCAACGCCGGCCGGATCGTCGATCCAGGACTTTTCAGACTTCGCGTAGCAGCACACAGTCTGCCCTTGTTCGACTACTCTGCCGCTTGCGATATGCAGGCGACCATAGACCTCGTTCAGTTCATCTTTGTCCTCGACTTGAATGCCGAGATGATCAAGGCCAGGTTGCCGGCCACGCGCCGAAATGGCGAAGTTCACTCGCGGGTCGTCGAGCATCCACTTAGCGTAATCGGTTTTGACGACGCTTGGCTCCACAGCAAACAGCGCTGAATAAAACTGGATGGATTGCTGCAAATTCTCAACGGCAAGGTGAACGTGAAAGCGTTTCATGTGTTGTGCCCCTCAGATCGCTGGTAATGGCTGATAACCGATCCGATCCATCATCGTTTCGAAATAGGCGCGAACCTTTTGCGGAAATCGCAGTCCTTTGACGACCGCTGCAGAGCGAAGGAGTGGCAGCACGCGAATGTCGTCGAGCGAAAGCCTCCCATTCACGGCGGTCGGGCTTTCGATCAATCGGTCGATCACCTCAAGTTCAGGCATTAGCGCGTCGATCTGCTCTCTGGTCTGGGCGCGCAGCTCGACAAAGTCTCCCATTTTCTTGCGCTTGCGGACGATGAAGTGATCCCGCGCCGATATGGTCGCGAATTCAGGCAGGCCCAGCAGCGGATAACGCGGCATGGTCAGCGGTATGGTTTTTTCAACCACGCTGTCAGCCCAGGCACTGACTTCCGGGCGCTCTGGACCCGTCAGGATAGGATCGCCGTCCTTGTCGATGTAGGCGACCATATCCATGCTCTCCAGCATGGGCGTTCCATCATCCTTGATCAGAATGGGGACACGGCGCTTGCCGACCAGACGGATCATGGTCTCGGAGTCGTCTTCGAGAACGACGGTCTCCTGGAAATGCGTGCGCTTGAGCGCCGCGGCCATCCGCACGCGGAAACAGACTGAGCAATGCTCGAATAGATAGAGCCTCATGCGACCACTTCCTTCCGTCGCGATCTTGCCGATGTCGGCTTCTCGCTCTTACCCGGCAGGCACTGGTCAGGACGGCCGCGGCAGCAGTTCTCGGTGAGATACGCAATCAACGCGTTCATGGTCTCGTAGCGCGCGGAATAGATCATGGAGCGGCCGTCGCGGCGCACAGCAACTAACCCGGCGTCCCGAAGCCGGTCGAAATGGAACGTGAGCGTATTGGGCGCCAGCCGAAGGGCCTCCGCAACGGCACCGGCCGGCATACCATCGCGGCCGGCCTCAACGAGCAGCCGAAAAACATCCAGGCGATTTTCTTGTGCAAGCGCACCTAACGCCCCTAGGGCTTCATCCTTTTTCATACTTCGACAGATACTGAAATATCGCGCTCTCGTCAAGGATTATTTCGAGCGCGGTCGAAATAAATTTGTCATTGGTACAAAACGGAAATGCAACCACTAGCGTTGCGCCGGTCGCTTTCGGGTGCAGGGCGGATGAACTTTTGAAAGAGGCTAGCTCACCGCGCATTTTAAGTATTTGAATTGCGGAGGACTCGGATTTTTCCGAGGCCAGTCGAGCCAATCCAGGGAGACAGGCCATGTCCGAGCTAAACCTCGGGCCCATCAACGGACACATCGTTGGCCGCGTGATGAAGGAAGCGGTGCGTCGCGCCACGGTGGCGATCCGTAGTGAACGCCTCGTATTCGAAGCGCACGTCAAAGAGGGCTACGGCGGCAACATGGACGATGTGTTCACCACAGCCGACCGTAAGGCCCAGGATGTCTATTTGCGCACCATTCGCGAGTGCTTCCCGAGTTGCGGCATCATCGCCGAGGAGGATGCCTTGACGATTGCGCCGTCGGACGGCTGCGATGCGGTTTTTTCTGTTGATCCACTCGACGGCACTAAGGCTTTCGTGCGGCGCCAGTCGCACGGCGTCGGGACCATGGTCGCCCTCGTCATTGGAAGCGAAGTCGTGTGCGCCTATGTGGGCGACATCAACACCGACGAGGTCTATGGTTATCGACCAGGGTCTAACTCAGTCCACCGCATCACTCACCTCGATACCTTTGAAACGCTCAGCTACCAGGGCGGCGATCACTTGCCAGAATCATATGTGCTGCTGCGCGATCCGCCGGAAGCATATGGCGAGCTGGTCAGGAAGACGCTTCCAGCCTTCAGGACCTACGAGTCGAGCGGCGGCAGCATCGGGATCTGGGCCGCTCGCCTGTGGAAGCGCGAAGTTGTCGCCCTTATCATGCCACCGGGATGGGAAACGCCGTGGGACTCCAATCCCGTCGTCGGCATTTCAAAGAAGCTGGGATACGCTTTCCTTAGGCCGGACCCCGATCGCGAAGGCGAGTCCTGGAAGGAATATGAGACCACTCCGGTCCTCGCAAAGCGCCGGCGCGAGCATGACACACTGATCGTCCACCGGCATGATTGCGCGGAGCTGATGAAGGCGCTTGCTGAGCTGCGGGCATAGTTTAGTTACGCAAGAGCCAGGTGCGGCCACCTCGACACCGTGATCTGCATTGCGACTGCGGACACAATGCGGACACGGCACTTTTTCTAGATTAGCGAGATCTCACTAAGATTCGTAGGCTGAGAGAGTCGGACACAGCTTGCGTGGCGATTTCGTTCGCTTTATGTTCTCATCTGCCGCTGTCGAATCGATCCTTCGAAACGAGCCGTTATGGCCGATCAGATCGTCATCACGGAGAAAGCCAGCCAGGCGAAAGACGTCCGCGCTGCTGTGGGTTCTCGGTATGGAGATGTCCTCGCGGCCGAGGGTCACTTATTCGACCTGCTTGAACCGGAGGATGTCGTGCCAGCGTGGAAGCGCTGGTCGCCGATCCTGCTAAGGCCCGAAGGTCTTTACGGCACTCGCCCGGCAGAAGGCGGCAACAAAGCCGCCAAGCTCAGAGCCATTCGCGAGGCATTGCGCAGCGCCAAGCGGGTTTGGCTCGCCACCGATTGCGACCGCGAGGGTCA
>JBAUYV010000015.1:0-2365 GCA_049584975.1 Xanthobacteraceae bacterium
ATTCGGTTACAGGTACGCCGCTACGGATTCCTTATGGCAACAAGGAGGTCGCTCTGAAGCTTGGCGCCCGCTATCGCTCGGGTGGATGGTATGCCCCACCTGGAGTTGATCTTTCTGCATTCGGAGACCGCGGATGGCTGTAACGCCGGGCGTGTGCGTCCCCTCCGTTAACTCCGATCTGAAAAACGCGTCAAAGCAGTGACCGGTTGCAGAAACAAATCCCCGACTGACTCCGATTTACGTCCACTCTCATCCTTTGAGGCGCGAGCATGGCCGCCTGACTGACGCGATGTGAGAACCCACATGTGTTTCGGTCATCCGCCTGCGATCAAAGACGTTCAGGCCAAGCTTCAGGAGCCAAGTCTTATGTTCGATTTCGACCGCGTCATCGAGCGCCGCGGCACACACGCTTCTAAGTGGGACAACATCTCTCGTCTTTCGGGCATCGAATCTCCTGATGCCATCCCGATGTGGGTGGCGGACATGGATTTCTCCGCACCGCCTGGGGTGACGTCAGCGCTTGCTGCCGAGATTCAACGCGGCGTCCACGGCTATTACGCAGACACGGGTAGTTGGACCGCCGCGCTCGCAGATTGGATGGCGCGCCGCCATGGCCTGCTGGTAGACCCGAGTTGGGTGAGCCCAACGCCCGGGATTGTTTCCGGGCTTGGTCTTATTCTTCAGGCTGTAAGTTCGCCCGGCGACGAAGTCGTCGTCTTTCCCCCGGCGTATCACGCATTTCGCAGGATCATCCTTGCCAATGAGCGGCGCATTCTCGATGTGCAGCTTCTCATCGAGACTGATAAGCGCTACTCGATGGATCTTAAGGCGCTGCGCGCTCAGCTGACGCCTCGAACGAAAGTCGTTTTCCTCTGCAGCCCGCACAATCCCGGTGGTACCGTCTGGTCGGCCGCCGAGCTTCGAGCCCTGGCAACATTATGCGCCGACCATGACTTAATCTTGGTTTCCGACGAGATCCATTGCGATCTCGTCTTCGACGGTGCGAAGCACACACCAACAATCTCTGCCGCGCCTGAGATCGCTGATCGTCTGATCACGTGCGTCGCTGCGACGAAGACCTTCAATCTCGCTGGTGCGCATGTGGGCGCGTGCATCACGTCGAACGCCACGTTGAAGCGCAGGCTTGATGCGTGCATTGCGGCGAGCGGCCTTGGTTCTTACAACAGGTTCGGCATGATCGCGACTGAGGCGGCTTGGCGAACAGGTGAAATGTGGCTTGATCACTTGCTGCCCTATCTCGCCAAGAGCCGCGATCTATTCGATGCACGCATTCAGGTCGCAGTGCCCGGTGCACGCTCGATGCTTCTCGACGCCACCTACCTCGCATGGGTCGATTTTTCAGGAACGAATCTGGCCCCCAAAGAAGTTGCCGACAGGGTCAAGAATCGCGCCCGCATCTTTGCAAGTCCCGGCGAGCAGTTTGGACCGGGCGGAGAGACATGGCTGCGCTTCAATTTTGCCACGCCGCGCCCGATACTCGAGGAAGCTCTTTCGCGATTGGAGAATGCATTTCAGGATTAGCGGATGTTCAACTGGGCGCCAGGTGAGAGGGCGACCGCTATCAATGTGATAATTAGAGCACACGTGAACAAGCACCGAAGTGTGACCCATCCAACAAAAGAAAGATCATCAGGTTTGGCGCGCCGATCGGTGACGAAACCCTACGCCGATCGACATCTGTCTCTTTGCAACCGTGGTCATTCACTCTTTCACTAAGGCCGATGACTCAATGTGTATTGCTTCTCAGAGGCGGTCGACGCAGAGAAGTTTTTGCGACGGTTCGAGGGTGAGAAGTTCGAGGGGCAAAGGCCGCAATTGGGCTCGGTGGAGTCAGAAAGTCCTCTGTTCCTCGCCACATTCGTTGCACGTGAACAGCACCCGAACCTGCCCGTGAGTCGCTGACACGCGATTTAGCCCACCGCACTTTTTGCATTTGCTCTCTATCCGAGTCGGCCCCTGCTTTACGGTGAGGCGTTTACGTTCCAATGCCTCTTTTACCAGGCGTTCGGTCTCGTCGCGCATTGCTTGTTTTGACATTTCATACTTTCCCGTTACGGCACGATAGCCATTACAGGCGCTCGTGAGCCTCGGCAAATGAACTTATCTTGCCACCATGACGGTCCGTTTACCTTCCGAGAGCGACGGTATCGGTATCGTTGCATTGCGCAAGTGTCGAAGAGCAACTCTCTCCGCACATCTATCGATTCCGCCTTTCCGCTTGATAAAGCGTGGCGTCGCGAGGTTGGTGGGAATTGAGGGTGGCGTAGTCTCCGGGGTGTTCAACCTCGAATCATCTGACGTTGGAGCGTCAGATAGGAGACCACGCCATGACGATGGTTACCAC
>JBAUYV010000016.1:0-4845 GCA_049584975.1 Xanthobacteraceae bacterium
GCCGGGCGGCGGCGGCACGTCAGCGGACGCAACCTCGCTGCCGTTGGCTGGTGATCCACTACCGCTTGGCGACCACAGATCGCTGAATCTCATCGATGATGAGGAGCAGCCCCCCAGCCAGGTCAGGCATGCCGCCGCGGCGACCAGGACTCGCGCCACCCTGATACTCATCAAAGCGCTCCGGACTACGACACCCCGGCCGGTTCTCCCGCCGCACGCAGGATCTAACCGTTCCCCCTCCCCCTAGGCCGGAGAGCGCCGGACGCCTAAAGCTAGGGGACGACGGTTAAGGAAATCCTGCCCCACGGCCGTAAAGCTAGGTGTTTTCCCTCTCTCCCGGTGCTGGGGAGGGCCTTAAGTTCAGCGGGCCGCCGCGCCACATTTCATTTTTTGCAAGTTTAAGGAGCCCGCACTCACCAATCGTGGGTGACCATGCGCACGATGACCGGCAGCAGGATCACCACGAACAGGGTCGGGAAGATGCACACCATCATGGGGACGGCGAGCTTGGCGGGCAGGGCGTAGGCCTTCTCCTCGGCGCGCGACAGCCGCTTGTGCCGCATGTCGTCGCTGTAGACGCGCAAGGCGTCGCCGATCGACGAACCAAGCTCTTCCGATTGCTGGATGAGCGTAGCGAAGGAACGCGCCTCTTCCAGGCCGACGCGGTCGCCGAATTGTTCGAGCGAGTCCGTCATGGTGCGGCCGGCGCGGATTTCAAGATTGGTCATATGGATATTGGCCGAGAGCGACGGATAGGAATCGCCAAGCTCGCGCGCGACCCGATCGAGCGACGCTTCCATGGAGAGCCCGGCATCCGCGCAGACCACCAGCAGGTCCATGAAATCCGGGAAGCCCATCCGATGCTCGAAGCGCTTTTTCGCGATCATCCGGTCGACGACGATGCTCGGCGCCAGGTAACCTAACAGGCCGCTCGCCAGCATAAGAATCCAGAACGAAATTTTGCCCTCGAAGCCGAACGACGGCAGGACAAAGAACGCCGTAGCCGCCGCGCCCACCGCCAGCCCGATGCGGGACAGGAAGAATACGGCCGGTCCGCGCGAATCATAGATGCCGGCGCGCATCAGGCGCTCGCGCAGGACTTTCATGTCCTTGGTGTCGACCGACGAGTAGTGCTTCGCCGTGTACTCGACGAGTTTCTGCGCCGCGCGTAGTCCGGAATAGCGCAAGGCGCGCTTGCCACCGCTTCCGGCGTCGTCGCCCAGCCCGACGCGCGCCGCGCGGCGGCGTACCGCCTCGCGCGCGCGCACGCCGACCATCATCGCGAACGCGAGCATTCCCGCGGCGAGAAAAATTAGCACGCTCAGCATCGCCGGCGTGCCGAAACTGGTGCTAGTGGGTTCCATGCGATGTTCGCATTAGATTTTGAAGTTCACCATCTTGAACATGATGAAATTGCCGATGAGCATCCAGATGCCGGCGCAGGTCAGCATCACCTTGGTCAGGTGTTCGTGCCAGACGGAGCCGTAGAACTCGGGCGTGATGAATTGGATGACGATGAACATGCCGATGGGCAGCGCCGATAGGATCATCGCCGAGGCGCGTCCCTCGGCGGCCAGGGCGCGAATCTTGCGCCGCATCTTGAAGCGGTCGCGGATGACGCCGGAAAGGTTCCCGAGAATTTCGCCGAGATTGCCGCCCGTCGAACCCTGGATGGCGACAGCGGTCACGAACAGCGGAAGATCATCTGAACCGATGCGAGCATAGAGGTTGCGCATCGCCGTTTCCAGGTCGGCGCCGTAGGTGACTTCGTCGGTCACGATGCCGAACTCCGAGCCGATCGGATCGCCCATCTCGCGCCCCACCATGTTGACCGCGATGGGCACTGGATGGCCGGCGCGCAGGCTGCGCACGATAATATCCAGCGAGTCGGGGAACTGGGCGGCGAACCTCTTCTGTCGCCGCGACCGCAGGAAGCGCAACGCGAAATACGGCATCAGCGTGGAGCTGAACAGGAGGACCAGCAACGCCTCCACGATGTCTCTGCGGAAGACCATGGTCAGGCCGAAAGCGACGACGCTCACCGTGCCGACGATGATGAAAAAGCGGGAGAACCCCACGGTGAGGCCCGATTGCAGCATCAGGCGGTTGAAGGCGATGAGCCCGAGCTGGTAATTGCCGCCGCTGGTGAGCCCGCGTTCGCGCCGCAGCTCGATCAGCACGCTCTCGCGATCGCTTTTGTCCTTCGAGAGCGCCAGCCGACGGTTGATCTGGCTGCGATAGGACGTCGCCGAGAAGAACAGCAGGTAGGCCGCTTCGAACGCCAGCCCCGCCGAGACCGCGATAAACAACCAAACCAGATAAATGGGGTTGAAATCGAACGCCATGGCCTTCAGAGGGGTTGCGATGGATCGAAATAGGCACCGGGAATCTTGATGCCCATGGCGGCGAGCTCGCCAAGGAAGCGCGGACGCACGCCGGTTGCCTGGAAATGACCCTGCACGCTGCCGTCGGGCGCGGTGCCGCTGCGCACGTACTTGAAGATCTCCTGCATCTGGATGATGTCGGATTCCAGCCCGGTGATCTCCGCGATGCTCATCACGCGGCGTTTGCCGTCGGAGAGGCGCGACAGCTGCACGATCAGCCGGATGGCCGCCGCGATCTGGCCGCGGATGCTCGCCACCGTCATCGGCAGCCCGGCCATGCCGATCATCTGCTCGAGGCGCGAGATGGCGTCGCGCGGGGTGTTGGCGTGGACGGTCGCCATGGAGCCTTCGTGGCCGGTATTCATGGCCTGGAGCATGTCGAACGCTTCCTCGCCACGGCACTCGCCGAGGATCACGCGGTCTGGCCGCATACGCAGCGCGTTCTTGACCAGATCGCGCTGGCGGATTTCGCCCTTGCCCTCGACGTTCGGCGGCCGCGTCTCCATGCGTCCGACGTGCGGCTGCTGCAATTGCAGTTCCGCCGCGTCCTCGATGGTGAGCAGGCGTTCCTTTTCGGAGATGAAGGCGGACAACGCATTGAGCATAGTCGTCTTACCGGAGCCGGTGCCGCCGGAGATGATTAGCGTCACGCGCGCCTTCACGGCGGCGGCGAGCAATTCGGCCATCTGCGGCCGCAGTGCGCCCACCTCAACCAGCTTGTTCAGGTTGAACGGTTTCTTGGAAAATTTGCGGATCGACATCAGCGGTCCGTCGATGGCGACCGGCCGCACCGCGACGTTGACGCGCGAGCCGTCGAGCAGGCGCGCGTCGCACATCGGATGCGATTCATCGACCCGGCGGCCGACCGCGGAGACGATCTTGTTGATGATGCGTAGAAGGTGCGCCTCGTCCTTGAAGCGCACGCCCGTCGGCTCCAGCATGCCTTGCCGCTCGACGTACACGCATTCGTGGCCGTTGATGAGAATATCGTTGATGGCCGGGTCCTTGAGCAGCGGCTCGAGCGGACCGAGGCCGGTCATCTCGTCGAGAATTTCCGAGACGAACTCGCCGAGCTCCTGGGTGTTAAGCGCCAGCCGTTCGACCAGCACGTATTGCGACACGAGCTGCTGAATGTGATTGCGGATCTCCTCTTCGGGCAGCTTTTCCAGCGCCGACAGATTGATTTCCTCGATGAGCCGGCGATGCAGGCGCACCTTGGCGTCGAGCAGCTTGTCGCTCAGGAGCGGATTGGCCGGCGCGGGCGCCGGCTCGGGAGGCGCTTCGGGAAGCACCGTCCACGATACTTCCTCAAGCACCGTATCCTCGACTGCGACGAGGTCCGGTGCGTTGCCGCGACGCGTCGAAAAACGACCTGCCATATTGATATCCTATAATGCTCTTCAACTTGCTGGCATTACCGGCCAAATGCGCAAAGTTACGATCGCGCCCAAGACAGCTTGAGTTTCTTACCGCTCGCTGCGGTTTCTTTCGTCGCCTTGATGTTACCCTGCGGCAAAATCAGCTTTCTCAGATTTGCGGTGATCTTGTTGCCCGGCTTGATCTCGTCAAGCGGAACGCCGCGGTCGATGGCTTCGCGCACCAGCACGTAATTGTTTGGAATGGTGCCGGCCATGGCTTCGCCGAGCGCCTGTTCGAAGTCGCTGCGGCGCAATCCGCTCGAAAACACCTTCTGCTCGAAGCGATTGATGATGACCTGCGGGTGCGGCCCGTCGCCGAGCCGTTCGCGGATCGCCTCCACGAGCTGTTTGGCGTGGCGCAGGCTCGGAACCGTGGTTTCGCTGACGATGAACAGCTTGTTGGAGCCGAGCAGCACGCTGTCGGTCCACGAGAACCACGTGCGCGGCATGTCGAATACGACGTAATCGAAGTGCGACGAGACGAGGTCGAGGATGCGGGTGACCACATCCGGATCGAAGGATCGCATTTCCGCCGGCTGGTTCGGCGCCGCCACCACCGCCAAGCCGGACGCATGTTGCGAAATCATGACCTCGAGCAATTGCCGGTCGAGCCGCTCCGGGCGCGGCTCGATCTCGCTGATGTTCAGGCGCGGCTCGATGTCGAGGTAGTCGCCGCAGGCGCCGTGCTGAAAGTCGAGATCGACCAGGCAGGTCGCCGTCTTGCCGTGGGCGCCGCTGTTCAGCAGCAGCATGGCGGTCTGCACCGCCAGCGTAGTCACGCCGGCGCCGCCGACCGCGGGCAGAAAGGTGAAGATCTGCGCCTCCGACGCGTCCGAATTGACTGGCGGCTTGGCCACGCGCGCACACGTTTGCACCAGGTCCGCGGGCGCCACGGGCTTGATCAAGCAGTCGGCCACCCGCATCTGCATGAGACGGCGTGCGATGGACCCATCGAGACTTTGGATAACGGCGACGACCGGTGGCCAGCTGCCGATGCGCGTGATCAGAAGATCAAGCGCCTCCAGTTCGGCGTCGTCGCCGGC
>JBAUYV010000017.1:0-8529 GCA_049584975.1 Xanthobacteraceae bacterium
CATCGGAGTAGGCCGGCAAGCAGATACTTACCCGGATGACCCCCGCCAGGGCGTCGCCCCAGTCCGGCCTTAACCTTCGCGCCATTTCCTCGACTCTGCAGCGCCTGGCGCGCCTTCACGCGATCCCACAGCTCGGCCGGAACGATGCGCAGGCGCTCGCATGTAGTCTCGTGAGCGGTGCCGGCAGCGAGAAGCTTGTACCGGCGCTTCTTGCTGTCCGCGGCGCCGCGCTTCCACTCCGAGCGACCCCACACGGTGACTCCGATATATCGGCGGTTGTTCAGGATACCGGTGCCGCGGCTCACATAACCGTGAATGGCTGATGCGAGCCACTTGCGGTCGCGGCGTCGCTCGGTGCGGTTCCACTTAGCGCCAGGCGAAGGCACACACTCGGCGTTGAGTGTCGAGGCAATACCGCGCGGCGAGACTCCGTCCGCATAAAGCTCAAAGATGCGCCGAACAATCGCCGCTTCGGTCGGCTCGACTTCAATCTGACCGCTCGTGCTGTCGCGCGCTGCGACGTAGCCGTACGCGCGGCCGCCTGTGGATTTGCCGGCAAGTGCGCGTCCCTCGAGTCCTCGCCGCGTGCGGCGGGCGATTTCGTCGCGGTAGGCTTCGGCCATTGCGCCGGAGACGGCTAGCAGAATCTTTGACTCTTCGCGCCGCGTGTCTAGCCCGTGACCGACCACGGCAATGCCAAGATCCTGCAATTCCTTCAAGGCCCGCCATTGCTCTGAAAGTTCGCGCCAAAGGCGGCTGGAGTCTTCGGCGACAATCACTGCGAACTCGCTGCGCCGAGCTGCTGCGAGAAGCTGCTGATATTCGGGGCGCTGAGTGGTTCCTCCTGAGATTGCGGCGTCACTGAAACGGGCAACAATATCGAATCCTTCGCGCTCGCAGATGCGCTCGCATACGCGGAATTGGTCCTCCACCGACTCCTCGGACTGCTTCTCTGTGCTGAATCGGGCGTATAGGGCGGCGCGCATGATCAGGCCGCTGAAGAATGGACTAATGAGTCATCTTCGACCTGTGTGCGGGGTTCGATTCCTCGCACAGCGCGCCGCGTCTCGGGCGAACGCTGGGCGATTCGTAAGTCATACATCGCCTGCAGGTTAAGCCAAAACTGCGCGTCGCCACCGAAGTAGTGCGCGAGCCGAACGGCCGTATCCGCGGTGATGCCGCGGCGCTCGAGCACAATATCGTTGATGCGCGACGGGGTCAGGCGCAGCGCCTTGGCCAACGCATGGGCGCTCAGCCCCAGCGGCTCCAAGTACTCCGTGCGCAGCACTTCGCCCGGGTGCACCGGCCGCATTCCGCTCTTGAAAGCCATCACTCTAACTCCTCACGCATAATGGTTCGTGATCTCAACATCGGCCGGTCCCGCATCGGTCCATTGAAAGCAGATGCGCCATTTGTCATTAACGCGGATGCTGTGCTGTCCAGCTCGGTTGCCAGCCAACGCCTCCAGGCGGTTTCCCGGCGGTGACCGCAGGTCGTCGAGTCTTACTGCCGCCTCAATCATTGTCAGTTTGCGGGTTGCGGTACTCCGAATTCCATCGAACCGCTTTGACTTGCCCGTTTCGAAGAGGGCTTGCGTGTCCTTGCACTTGAAGCCCTGAATCGCCACTGCTCGCATTATATGCCGTTAACCGGTAAACGGCAAATTTGCCATAATTAGCCCTGTTTCGGTCGCCTCCAATTTCGTAAATACCTCGGCGATCTCGGCTGCCGTTTTGAATACCCGCACCGCGCGTGCTCGTAACCCCGAATGCTGCTACTGGTCGAGAATTTCCACGTGCAGCTTAGTGTCGATCGCGAGGCGCGAATGGCCCCGAGGCTCGTAATCACGGACCCTCTCGAGGAACCTCTGTAGCTGGCTCATATTAGGGCTCCCGTGAACAGCGCCGCGATACAGCCGCCAGGATAGTGCCAACTCCAATCAAGCCGCTCGACGGCAAGCCCGTGCTCCGATGCGAAGCGCCGAATGGCGAGCCAAGGTGCATAGCTGTGCGTCAGCACGGCTGCTGGTTCGCCGTCGCTCGTGAGAAAGAATTCCGCGTGATCGACTACCGGATATTTCAGCGGCAGAGGGCGCAGGCGGCGATTCGTGAGGTGCCAACCGCGAGACGCGGCTAACTCCTGTGCCGCCACGTGCCGCGCCTCGCGAAGCTTAGCCACGCGGCGGTTATGCTCAAGATCGAGCTTGTACAGCTCCGGCGAGAGAGCCATGCGGGCGTCCCAAAGGGCGTGGCTCGCGGCGATCCACTCGTTGTATGCGGTTTCAACCATAGCGCGGGTCGAATTGGAGTTCATGTGCGATCCTTTTAGTTGTCGTTTTCATCGCAGGTCCTCATTGTTTGCGGAGCGCGCGGCTTTGGCCGCTGCATAGCTCACAACGTTAGTAGTGCCAACTGCCGGCGTCGAAGCCAACGGCTTGAATTCGTGCTCCTTCGGGCGTTCATACACCATCGGCCCGCGTGGACCTGTCGGCCTCGTCTGCACCAACTTGAGAGACTTAATGGCTTTCCGGGTCGCATCGCGCCCGATATCGGCAGACTTCGACGATTCGTACAGGTCTTCCGCGGATAGCTTTCCGCTCTTTTCTTCGAGCAACTGCGCAACCAGATTCCGCGCCTGTTGCTCTTTCGACGGCTCGACATCCGATTCCGCCTCTTTGAGCAGCGCTTGCGCAGAGCCATCGAGAACTTCGTCCCACACGATTCTGGATGCACCATCAACGATGTTTGGGAATCCGGGAACATGCACTTGCTCGATCCGGTATTTGAAGCCGCCGCCGTCGGGGCCGACATTCGACTTTGCGCGCACGAATATGCGGTCATCGCTGTCCTGCATCTTCGCGACCCCGAAGACTATTCGAGCCACCGCCCCAAAGGCGAGAGAGCCGGTCACACGCTCAACCGGATCGCTGCCGGCTGTACCCTTTGTGAAGTGGGATATACCGATGACTACCGTGTTGAGCTTCTCTGCCAGGTCTGCGACGGGCTGTAGTCCACGCCTCGTCTCGGCGTTCTTGTGAGAATCGCCGGCAACCGCAAGTACCACCGGGTCAACGATCACTAGGCTTACATTTCCGATTTTCTCCGCTTCTGCCTGTAGCCCGGCCATATCTCGGGCGGGGTCGAACGACCGCTCGTTGCCGTTGTCTGCATCGACGGCGCCTACGAAGTAGATTCGGCTTCGATTGCCGCCCATCGCTACGATCCGCGGCATTAACGTGTGGGCGACACTATCCTCGCCGGACCACATCAGAACGTTGCCGACCGTTGCTTGCGTGCCGTCAGACCACTTGCCGCCCGTCGTCACTGTCGCGGCGAGCGCCAGGGCTATAGTTGATTTTCCGCAACCTGGTCGTCCTGCCGCAATGTGCACCATTCCACGTGCTAGATAACCTCTCCACAACCAATCAATTGGCTCCGGCTCTACATCTGTGCCGCAGATCAATTGCACGGTGCCGGCAACAGCCGCAGTCTCCACTGGACTGAAGAGTGCGTCTACCGACGGATCGCCTTCGAAACCGAGAGCCTTAGCAAATTCCACACTCGGAACGCCAGCGCAATGGGCGTGCTGGCATTTGAAGGCGCTACGCGCGTAGCCACCCGTGTGTTGCGGGAAATAGACCGTCGAGGTTTCACTGCTGTCGCCCGTGTGCTGATCGCGCCGCGGGCAGTCCACGTTCAGGCCGCCGTCGGCTCGTAAACTCTTGACCATCTTGCGCTCTTGCAGCCGTTGCGCAACCGGGTCATTCAATCTCTGATCGCGCAGCCGCTCGACGCGAGTCGTCGAGCCTGTTTTTTTTGCCGGCACCTCTGGAATGCTGATTTCGACCGAGTCACCTCTGACTCCCTGATAGAAGCCACTGCGTCGCTTCACGGGGTCATTGACACCAGACTCGAACATCGGCCGGGATGTGTAATGCGCCTGAATCTCATCAAACACGCTGATGTCGATCGGCAGCTTCTGTTCAGCGGCCCACGAGCGGAGGGCTACCGACGTGCGAGGCTCACGAAGCCAAAACCAAATGTGGATTCGAAGCCCCGGTTTGATGCCCGCACTGTTGCTCAGTTGCCAGCTGAAGCTGACGCCGTGGAACTCGTGGCTTAGGCTTTTTTGAATCCATTCGATCGCGGCGCGCTCTGAGTCCGAGAGCGATTCCGTCAGAGTTTGCGCACCGTCCACCTCGAAGAGCATCGAGTGTAGCGACTGATCGACAAAGAATTCCTTTCGCCGGAAGAGGCAACCGGGCTGGGGACGTCCGGATATCTGTTTACCGTCCTTTTCTTCCCGTTCAGGTAGATTAGCGATCACTTTCGCGGCGCGCTCGTCTCCGACATACTGCCCGCGGATGATGCACGCTTGATGATCAGGTTCCAGGCGCTGCAGAAGTGTATGCAGCTCCTGAATGCTGGAGACTTTCACTGCTTCGCGCTGAAAGTTCTTTGCGTTCGCGTATGTCTCGATTGTGCCGTCGCGACGGTGGCGCTTGCACATCCGCAAGTTGCCAGTTGCGCGCAACACCGTAATTGTGTCGGCGCGGCCCGACTTGGGCTTGTCCGCAGGGGCGTTCATGTCGCCTTTTTCGGAGCGCGGCGCTCCGCCGCCTCGCGCTTTCGTCGCTCTGACAGCACGCTACCCGGCCCGGCCACGGGCCGTGTTTTGATCCATTGGTCGATTGAGCTTTCGAGCCAGCCGACTGCCCGAGTGCCGCAGATCGCGACCGGCGGTGGTAGCTCGCCGGTGCGGACCATTTGATAGAGCTGCTGCCTGCAGACGCCGACACGTTCGGCCACGCTGCGCGGGCGCAGGATTCGATCTCCGTTCACGTTGTTGCCCTCCTGCTGCGCGCAGTAAAGGCTTTGGACGTGTCGCGCGCAGCAGCAACAAAAGCCTTGTAGCTTCTGCGTGCGCGGTGCGGGATCGCGTCGTTGGAAGAGCTCCCGATCAGCTCGCCGTCGGGAAAGCTATCGAAGCGAGTTCGCTTCGAAACTGGCTCACCTGTCTACCGGTCAGGTTCCGCCGCTCGTTGCGGTCCGCCAGGTTCGCATGATTCCGGCGGGTTATTAGTAGTCGCCCACTTTATCACAGCAGTCAATGCACGCCAATACCCTAGCTACAACGACTAACGTCAACATTACTTTTGGACTGTGCTGCCGACCGGATACTAAAGGGGCCTTTGAGCGGTGCAGTGTGCCACACACGATCCGTATTCCTCGAAGCACCGCAGGAGTCAAAAGCCTAGTCGCGATTTTCCCAACTGCCTGGCGCCAGAAGGGATGTGAGAAACCGCGGGGGGGTCACAAGATTGGACCACTGAGCCAGCAACCTTTAACAACTTCCTAGACCAGGTAGCTGGGAGTAACTATATGATATATAAGGCACGATGGGTGACTAAGACCACTAGGGAGTTGACTATCAGAAACAGTGAGTTGACTGCATACCAAGTGGCAATCATGTTCGAGTGACTGATTGGAGCCAGTGTCAGTGAGTTGGCCCGGCTGCCGGTCACTTGAGCACCCGGCGACCTCTGTTCCGATGCTAGTGCAAGGCCATTTCGTTTGTAGACAGTGGGTCGGATAGCTCAACCGTAGCGGCCGTCGGGTCGCCGGATAGCAATTGTGCTGGCTTGTCGGTGGTGTCCTAATTTGGCCGCCAGCCGGCCGGCCCGGGAGGCAGCGGGGGTTTGCGTCGGTTTTGGCGCTGCTAGCCATCGTGGTCGGTGCGGTTGTATGGCCCGTACTGAATAAAGGTGGCTTGCAACCTACCAGGCAGGCCGTCTTCCCTGGCCCCGCTCCAGAGTCGTACTTTGTAGCACTACTCTACAAAGTGAGGCTCTCCGAAGATGTCTTCATAGGTGGCACGGCCAAAAACGAATATAGAGGGATCGCTGTCAAAGATGGGCATGCCCTGATTGATAAGCGCATTCACTTGAGTTGGATTGGTCGTTATAACTTCTCCACCCTCAACTGCGTGTGGTCCAAGAAAGAAATTGCGTTCGCCCAAATCTGGAAGCGCAGAAGCGATATCAAAATCAGGTGGCATTCCATTCTCGAAAAATCTTCGGTTGAACCTGATTTTCATTTTTCTAGTGGGCGTATTACCGGCATTCTTCCATTTTGCTTGCAGGGCAAAATATGTCACAAACAGATCGGGGCGGTGTATTTGTGGAAGTGGGTTTTCGCGATGAGAAGGATCATCAGAATAGAGGGAGATCGTTGGGGTAATGGATTCGATAAATACGAAGGCGCGCGCAGTGGTGTTGAATTCATCGCGCGCAAGCTTGATTTGTTTGCCGATAAGTCTGGATTGCAACCAGGAAACGAGGACGAGCGCTATTGTGAAAAGTGCAATGACAGCAGTGGCAATCGCTGTAACTGCAGCATCGTGCGCGCCAATCCAAGCAAGCCAGCATTGCAACATCGTGAACTTGATAGAAGTGATTACGTGCTGTTTTGGATCTTTGTGCTCGTGCCGATTTGGGCGGGAGTTCCAGCCGCTTTGATGTGCTACGATATTTATCGTATCACAAAAACTATTGACAAGCCATAATTACTGTATTACAGTATTCGCCATGGCAAACATCCTCCCGACCGACAAGAAAATCCAGGTTATCGCGGCCTTGGCGGAAGGCTCGGCCATCCGCTCCATTGAGCGCATGACCGACAATCACCGCGACACGATCATGCGGCTAGGGGTCAAGGTCGGTCAGGGCTGCACGGCGGCCGCTGTCGGCCTGCACTTCGCCTACTACAATTTCGTCAAGCGCCACGGCACGCTGCGTTGCACACCAGCGATGGCCGCCGGCACGTCTGGATTCTGGAGCGTCGGCGATCTGGTCGAGGCCGCATCGTGACGTACATCGAAGAATTGAAGGACGTGATCCGCAAGCTGCACGGCGTCGATTCGACGCACCGCGCCAGTGTGCCGGTCAAAGAGGTATTCGACGGCAAGACCATGTGGGATGGGATCGTCGAGGTATTCGATCTGCACGGGCATCCAAAGGCCAATACGGCCTACGCCTGGTCGCACGCGACCGACGATCCAGCGCACCCGAAGCGTCATATCACCGTGCTGCACATTCCGCCCGCCGTCTCGCCAGAGACGGCCGTGCGCGCAGCCATCGTTCAGGAGTTTCGCAACCTTGGCACAGCCGAAGCCTAAGCGCCCTGGTCGGCCCAGGCTGCCGAAGGGGAACGCCAAATCCTCCATCGTCCCGGTGCGCCTGAATGCCGAGGATCGCAAGCGGGTTGAGGCAGCGGCTCGCGCCAGCGATCAGAGCGTGTCGGAGTGGATTCGCGGCGCGCTGAGCGCTGCCATGGGCGGCTGAAATGGTCAAATCCGAATTAGGGCACTACCGGCTTGTCTGTCAACAATCCTCAGAATGTTGACATTTGCACAGGCCCCTCATATAACAGCGCCATGAAAACAGCGACAGACGCGACTGCGGTCGCCTACTACCGGACCAGCTCCGCAACGAATGTCGGGCAAGACAAAGACTCGCTAAGGCGCCAGCAGGACGCCGTTCGAGGTTGCGCAGCGGCGCGCGGGCTGAAGATGGTGCATGAATATTACGATGCGGCGGTGAGTGGCGCTGACCCGGTAGACGCCCGCAAGGGTTTCTCCGAAATGCTCACCTATATGCTCGGCAATGGCGCTCGCACGATTATCGTGGAGAACGCGAGCCGCTTCGCGCGCGATCTGATCGTCCAAGAGACCGGCTACGGCATGCTGAAGGCGAAAGGGATCGAGCTAATTGCTGCCGACTCGCCCGATAGCTTTGTGAGCGATACGCCGACCGCTGTGCTGATTCGGCAGATACTCGGAGCCGTTGCGCAGTTCGACAAGGCGACGCTCGTACATAAGCTGCGGGGCGCACGCGATCGTAAGAGCCGCCAGCTCGGCCGGCGCATCGAAGGTAACCCAACGTGGAAGCCCGTGCCCAATGGCGCCGTAATGACCGCACAATCGGGCTGGGCGCGTAAGTTGACGCTCCGCGCTATCGCGACCGAACTGGCCAGAGCCGGCTGGCTCGCGCCGTCCGGCAAGCCCTACGGCCCGCAGTCCATCAAGAGAATGCTCGCTCGGAAACTGCCGAATTGATCTCGCACGGGTGCGAGCCTGTCGCTGGCGCCGCTAAGGCGACCATGCCCGCTTTCCGCCTAATCTAAGGGACGTTAACCCCCCGACCGAATGAGAAATTGATCGTTAGCATCGATCCTCGCATCGGGGGCTGTAGTTGATTACCGACGAGTTTTTTGGCGGACCGCCGCAGCTCTGAAAGTCTGAGGCGACCCTTCCTTTTTACGGGGGAGGGGGGCGAGTGTCTACATCAAGAAGGTGAACCGGCATTGCGAGAGCGCGCTTCTTTTCATTCCGGAGGGCAGGATAACTCCCGAAGAGAAATATTTGATACGCCACGAATTAAATCGATAGAAGTCCAGACCGTAATCGAACCAACTTCAATTGCAGTTGGTCGAGACATTGTTGCCAAGTCGTTGCGATTGACAATTCGTC
>JBAUYV010000018.1:0-4094 GCA_049584975.1 Xanthobacteraceae bacterium
GGCGGCCGCAATTCGACCCCGACAGTCTTGACCCGGTTGAGGTTGCCGACGATCCGCCGGGCGATCCCGAGCGCATGCCGGTCGTCGACGGCGAAATGGTCGGTCACGCCCGAGACCCGGCTGTGCAATTCCGCCCCGCCCAGCTCCTCGGCGCTGACCACCTCGCCGGTGGCGGCGCGCACCAGCGGCGGCCCGCCGAGAAAGATCGTCCCCTCACCCTTGACGATGATCGATTCGTCGGCCATCGCCGGCACATAGGCGCCGCCGGCGGTGCACGAGCCCATGACGAGCGCGATCTGCGGCACCCCCGCCGCCGACAGCCGCGCCTGGTTGTAGAAGATCCGCCCGAAATGCTCGCGGTCGGGAAACACCTCGTCCTGCGCCGGCAGATAGGCCCCGCCCGAATCGACCAGATAAAGGCATGGCAGCCGGTTCTCGCCGGCGATCTCCTGGGCGCGCAGATGCTTTTTGACGGTGATCGGGAAATAGGTCCCGCCCTTGACCGTCGCATCATTGGCGACGACGACGCATTCGCGGCCCATGATCCGGCCGATCCCGGTCACGATCCCGGCCGCCGGCACCTCGCCGTCATACATGCCGAACGCCGCCAGCGCCGACAATTCGAGAAACGGCGCTCCCGGATCGAGCAGCAGCCGCACCCGCTCGCGCGCCAGCAATTTCCCCCGCGCCAGATGCCGCCGTCGCGCCGCCTCCCCGCCCCCCGCCTCGACCGCCGCGAGTTTCGCCCGCAAATCCGCGACCAGCCCGCGCATCGCCGCGTCATTGCCGCGAAAGCTTTCGGAGCGGGGGTCGAGCGCGCTGGTGAGAATGGTCATCCGTGCCCGACACCTTGCCCAAGCCCCGCCCCACCGGGCAAGCGGAAACCAAATTTCGCCGGCCTTGTGCCACGGCTGGCCGGTTCATGTCCGTTTGCAGGTTGGCCCTATCCTCACGATGTTGTTTCTCCCGATAGTCGTCATGGCCGGACTTGTTCCGGCCATCCACGGACCAGGGCCGGGGTCGAAGGAGGGCGTGGATCACCGGGACGCGCCCGGTGATGACGACTGGCGGTAGAGGTTTTGGGCTATCCTGCAATCGGCTCTGTGGAACCGGACAGCCATGAGACAAGCCCGGCGCTGACGATCAAGAGTAAAGGCATGAGGATGCTGTACAACCTCGGTTGATAAACCGGACAGCTGTGGACCTTGGTCCGGGCATCCACGTTTTCGCGACAGGACCGACCGGCCGGAGCGCCGCAAAAGGCCGATCCTGGAATTTATCGCGTCTTATTGCGCCGCTTGGCCCAGGCAGTGGGCCGGGACAAACTTGGCGTTCGCGTAGCCGTCAGGAACCCAAGGCACTCCCGCCGGGCACGCATACCTCTGACCTGCACTTGCGGTCGGCGTGCACCCCGGCATCGTGGCAATCGCTGCGACGCCCATCATCAGGCCGGCGAACATCATGACAAGAGAACGCCTATCCATGACCCTTCCTCCTGCGGCTGCATCCATTACCCGGCGGCTCGCGTCACGCGTCGCTTGGTCGCGTATGCGCACATTATAGGCCGGGTCTGGTTGAATGGTCATGGCTAAACAGGTGCGCCACCGGTGGCGCGGTGAAAAAAACAGCGCAGAACGCCCGTTCTGGGAAATCACCGGGCAAAAGTCCGATAAGGTGGATTCTGGAAAACGGTCTCAAACCGATCTGCTCGTCTCTCGGCGCGCTAGCGTTAGCCTCTCTCAGACGTAAATTTCCGGAGTTCACCTTCGATAAATTGATTTGGTCTCCACCCTTTTAAAAAGCGATCTACGAGAAAGGTATCTATAGCACCAAGACCAACACCAACTCCCGTGCCTACACCGCCTGTTGGAAACATCATATCGGCTCCGAGGCCTGCCAACGTCGTCAGCACGAACCGCACTGATTTAGAGGGTAGCCGATCTACCCACGTTTCTGAGGTGATCGCCTTATAATATTCACGCAACAATTCTGTGTCCGGATTGCGTCCGCCTAACCACCTTTTGAATTTTTGTGCCTTTTCGAGAATCAGTAGAAATTCATCAAATGATCGCTCCCCGGAGTTGATTGTTTCTCTTACAGCCCTCGCATCATCAAGAAACTGATTCTGAAAAATTTCTATCTGGCTTGCGCTTCGTTCGCGTTTGACCAACAATTCCTGAAATTTTGAACGTATAATGCCCGACGCCACCGGCGTCGTCACAATTTCTGCCATGTAGTCAGCAGCGAAATAGGCATCAGCGCGTGCGTTACAGAAGAAAGCCAAAAGTAACGCGGGGGTGAGTGAGCTGTGCTCAGGAGGCACTCGTTTATGGTATTGCACATTAAGTTTTGCAAAGTCTAAGGTGGTGCCTACAATAAAGCTTTCATCGCTCGCGAAATTGACCCCAAATGTCCATGCATCTGGCAGTACCACTTCTGGGACGAGCGTGCGAATCGTGTGCTCGACGGCCTTCTTAACAAAGGCTGCGTCATGGAGGTCTTCCCGCGCCAGTGCCACAAATCCTTGCGGAAGGGCTTTTGAGCCCCCCAAACTTCGGAACGTAATTTCATTTAACAGGTGTTTCGTGATTCGCTTGGTTTCTCGTGATTTACCTAACGCCCTCTCCACAACGCGCTCAATAACCTCCGCGTTGCTGAGGCGCTTCTTCGTCTTGCTGCCTAGTTCGACCGCGCCGAAATTGTGAAATTGCATCCCGGTGGGCAGACTGTTACTTAAGACACAGAGTGTCTCTCTGATATAGGTAAGCGAAATTATATTAAGATCGAGCATTCTCAAGATAGTATTCGCACCAATCACTCGTAGAAGATCGGTCAACAAAGATTCATCTGCCACGACATGGACATGCTCATAGAAGAGCAGAATTTCAGCGATCATGCCGGCATCCACAGACTTCTGCCCGTCGAGGTGCCTTCTAATTAGGATTGATTCAAACATGGCGTTACCAATAGAGTTATTGCCGTAATCGTGAAATAGTGCTCTTGCCGACGCCGCAGCTGCGCGCCAGTTCCGCGAGAGTAGCACCTTCGGCGCGTCGGCGGCGGGCCTCGTCCTGTTGGCCTCGGTCAATTTCGGTTTCCGGCCCCTGTGCTGCCCGCGCTTCTGTGCCCGGCTGCGGCCTTCGGCGGTGCGGGTGCGGATAAGATCGCGCTCCACGTCCGCCAAGCCGCCCAACACGGCAATCATCAATCGTCCGGTGCTGGTGCCGGTGTCGGCCCACGGCTCGGCAAGGGAACAGAATTGAGCCTTGGCGTCGACGATCTGCTTGACGATGGCGAACAGGTCGAAGGTGCTGCGCGCGAGGCGGTCGCACGATTCCCGGAGACCGCTTGGCAGATGGCAAATAAGATTCGGGTCTGCTACAGGGGGATCATGGGGCAAATGATGATGTTGCACAGGGTTACGGCAACGTGGCGCAGCCGCGAGGGATAATTAGATGACGCGTGTTCTGTTCGTAGGTCAGCAACCGGAGACCGTGAATTTCAGTGATCCCGTGCTTCCGCCGGGCACGACCGCAGAGAAAATCCACGCCGGCATTGCCCTAGCCCTGAAGCAAATGGCCGACCGCGGATGGCGCGCGGACCTGTGCCTGATACAGCCCGACCAAACAGCCGGACCCGAGGTAGAGCGGGCGCTCACAACCCACGCTTACGACTGTGTGGTGATCGGGGCTGGCATTCGACTTCCGCCCCACAGCCTGTCGATGTTTGAAGCCGTGATCAACGCGGTGCATAGAGCCGCGCCCGGCGCTTTTATCGCCTTCAATACGCGTCCAGAGGACAGCGCCGACGCCGCCGCTCGCTGGCTTCCGGCCAACTGAACAGCAAGGCTCCGGGGGCGGGCTTTCCGGTTGCCGCTGCCCGCTTTGTCGGATAGGCGCCATCAGGTAAGCGTGGTGCGAAATTCTTGATTTTTTCATTACCAACACAGCGCCGCAACTCTGACCCTTAGCAGGCTGCTGAAAAACTCCATTTTCCACTCCGGGCGCCCTTCGAGACGGCCCCTTGGGCCTCCTCAGGGTGAGGCAAGCTTTTGAAATCAACGGACCTCATCCTGAGGAGCGAAGCGTCTCGAA
>JBAUYV010000019.1:0-13606 GCA_049584975.1 Xanthobacteraceae bacterium
GGCGCAATTCGATGTAGGCCGCGGCAATGTCCTCAACCACGTCGGCCACCTGTGCATACGGCACCGCCGGCCCCATCAGTGCGCCGAGCGTGGCATTCTCGTCGGCCTTGCCGCCGAGCGTGATCTGATAAAACTCCTCACCATTTTTCTCGACGCCGAGAATGCCGATGTGGCCGACATGGTGATGGCCGCAGGCGTTGATGCAGCCGGAAATGTTGATGTGCAGCCGGCCGAGGTCGCGCTGTAGATCGAGCTTGCTGAACCGCCGGGCGATCTCCTGGGCGATCGGAATCGAACGCGCATTCGCCAGGCTGCAATAATCGAGGCCGGGGCAGGCAATGATATCCGACACCAGTCCGACGTTGGGGGTTGCCACGCCGATCGCATCCAGTGCGCGCCACAAATCCGGCAGGTCGCGCTGCGCAACGTGCGGCAGCGCCAAGTTCTGCTCGTGGCCGACGCGGACTTCCCCGAACGAGTAACGGTCGGCGAGATCGGCGATGGCATTCATTTGCGCGGCGGTCGCGTCGCCGGGTGTGCCGCCTTCAGGTTTAAGCGACAACGTCACGATGGCGTAACCCGGGACCTTGTGATTATCGACCGCGTTGCCCATCCAAGCGGCAAAGCGCGCGTCAGCGCGGCGGGCCTGGGCAAGCTCGGGCGGGCCATCATCGAGCCGCTCATAGTCCGGATAAACGAAACGGCCGGCGATTTCAGAGACCGCGGCGGGGTCGAGCGCCAGCGCGCCATCCTTGATGCTTTGCCATTCGGCTTCGACCTCCTTGGCAAAGGCCTCGGCGCCAAGCTCGTGCACGAGGATCTTGATGCGCGCCTTGTAGATGTTGTCGCGCCGGCCGAACTGGTTGTAGGTGCGCAGGATAGCCTCGACGTAGCTGAGCACGTCGCGCTTCGGCAGAAATGACTTGATGGTTTTGGCAAGGAACGGCGTACGGCCAAGCCCGCCTCCCACCATGACCTCGAAGCCGCTCTCGCCGGCGCCGTTGCGGTGCAGCCGCAGGCCCAGGTCGTGGATGCGCAGCGCCGCGCGATCGTGGTGCGAGGCGCCCACCGCGATCTTGAATTTGCGCGGCATGAACGAAAACTCTGGATGCAGCGTGACGTGCTGCCGGATCAGCTCCGCCCAGGTGCGCGGATCTTCAAGCTCGTCGGGAGCAACGCCGGCCCATTGGTCGGTCGTAATATTGCGCACACAATTGCCGCTCGTCTGCATGCCGTGCATGCCGGCTTCGGCGAGAGCGCCCATGGCGTCCGGCAGCTCTTCAAGCTTGATCCAATGGAACTGCAGGTTTTGCCGCGTGGTGAAGTGGCCGTAACCGCGATCGTATTTGCGCGCCACGTAGGCAAGCTTGCGCAGCTGCTCCGACGACAACGTTCCGTAGGGAATGGCAATACGCAGCATGTAGGCGTGCAGTTGGAGATACACACCATTCATCAGCCGCAGCGGCTTGAATTCTTCTTCCGTCAGCTCGCCCGACAGGCGGCGCGCAACTTGGTCGCGGAACTCCGCCACGCGCTCGGCGACCAGCGTACGGTCGAATGCATCGTAAACGTACATGCGTGATCCGCGTCCGGCCTTAGATGCCGAATGTCACCGGCAGGTCGATCGTGGGACCTCCGAGCCGGATTGCCTCGCGCAAGTTGCCAGGCAACAGTTCGCCTGCCGCCGTAAGCTTGACCGGGGCGATGTAGGGACCGACCGCGCGCAGATCGTCCGCCGCGGCTTCCTTGATCAGTTCGCGCGCCGCCGCGGCGCTCGTCGCCACCGCGGCGCTGGCCAGCTGGGTCGTCCAGCCGCCGTCGGCACGGCGATAGACGACGGCGCCGTCGCCGACGCGGTTCGCAGTCACAACCACCGGGCCGGTGATTCTGATTTTCTGTTCCAACGGGGAGGTCATGGTTGCCTCATCGTGCAGCGGGGCCAGCAGCAAACAGGCCGCGCTCAGAGAATGGTATTCTATATATGCGCAAATCTCGCGGCGCAAATAGCCGAAAATTCTGCCAATAATGGGACACTTAGGAGAAAATTAGCACTGAAAGTCGCTGCCGTTGAGAACAGAAAATCTGCGGGCACCAGCAAAGGACCAATCGTTAACCATTGAAATCATACGGAGGCTTAGATGCCGCGCCGGCGGCAACACCGGGACCGGCCCTCCACGGAATACGAAGGAGCACTTGCCTTGAAACGCTTTCTCATAGTCGCCGCGCTCGCGCTCGTCGCTCTGGCCTCGCCGGCGCGGACCCAGGCGCAACCTTCATGGGCGCAAGTCGGCACTTTGACCTGCAGGCTCAATCCGAGCATCGGGTTCGTAATTGCCGGCCATCAATCGATGGAATGCACCTTCCAGCCAGCCGGACCGTTTCCGCCACAGGCATACCAGGGCGCATTCAACATGATCGGCCTCAACGTCGGCGTCACCGCCGGCGGCATACTGTCCTGGACGGTGTTTGCCCCGACAACGGGCGTGCCCGTCGGCGCCCTGCCGGGCGAGTACGTCGGCGCGTCCGGTGACGTCGGCCTTGGAGTCGGCGCCGGCGCCAATATCCTGCTCGGCGGCTCGGGACGCACGTTCGCGCTGCAGCCGCTGTCGGTCGAAGGCTCGGTTGCCATCAACATCGCGCTCGGGGTTTCAATGCTGACCCTGCGCGCAGTTTAGGCGCTGCATCGATCAACTGGCAGGCTCGAAGGCGAAGCTCACCCCGTTACGCACCACGTAGCCGAAGCCCGGCGCATTGACGTGCGCGCCGGCGATTGCGAAGCGTTCGGTTGCCGCCATGTCGAGGATGCGCTTGCGCGATTTGATGGCGAGGTTCTTGTCGAGATCGTAGGTCAGCGCGGCGTCCGGATGCGAAATCTGGATCGCGGACAGATGCACGACATCGCCGAATGCCATGAAGCCGCTGCTGCCCGACGCGAGCAGCCAGCACGTGTGTCCGGGCGTATGCCCTGGCGCCAGGATCGGAATGAAACCTGAAAACTCCTCGCCGTCGCGCACCCGCCGGATGCGGTCGAGATAAGGCTTGAGGTTCGTCTTCGTGCGCGCCCGATTGCCTTTGACCCGGTCCTCGTCGTTGGCGATGTCGGGCCGCATCCAGAAGTCCGCCTCGGTCTCGTGCACGACGATCTCCGCATTCGGATAATGCGGATTGCCGGAATCGTCGACCAGACCATTGGCGTGGTCGGGATGCAGGTGGGTCATCACGATATGGGTGACGGCGGCTGGCTCGACGCCGTTGGCGCGCAAGTTGGCCGGCAGCTTGCCCAGGGTCGGCTGCATCGTGTTGCCGGCGCCCGCGTCGATGAGAATGACCTTGCCGCCGCGGCGGATGAGGAAGTTGTTGACCGGGATGAAAACAGAGCCGTCGGCGCTGCCGACCAACTGCGCGGCCTGCGCCCGATCCATGCCAATGAAAAGGTCGACCGAGGTCTTGAGAATTCCGTCGCTCAACCCCTGCACTTCGACGTCGCCTACGCGCATGCTCGGTGCGGCCATTTCAGAACCCTTCTCTGGCGAGCGCGACCATGCAGCCCGCCGAAATAACCACTGCGATGGCGAGAATCGCGAACGGCACAATGAACGCGCCGCCTGAAATATCCAACAGGTACCCAATCATAATCGGCGAAAACGCGCCAAACATCTGCGTGACGAAGGCGCGCACGCCTTGGGACTTTCCCATATCGAAAGTGCCGACCACGCTGTGCATGAGCATCTCGGCGCATGAGATTCCGACCTGCTGCGCGCACAGCGCACAAATCATCAGCACCACGCTCCACGCTGCGCTCGGCGCCAGCGCCGCCCCGAGCAAAAAGACCGCGGCGGAAGCCCAGCCCAATCCAGCGAACGGAGCACGGCGAAAAACTCGATCCGATACGTGCCCAATGACGAGGATCGTGGCGACGGCAAAGCCATAGATCACGAACGTCAGATAACCGGACGTACTGAACGTAAAATGACGCTCATTGCGCAGATACGTCGGCAGCCAGCCAGACCAGCCCCAGAAGAAGATTGCGTTGGCCGAAATGGCGACGGTCATCAGCCAGAAACGATGATTGCGCCAGACACTGTCCACGGTCCGCAAGATGCGGCCTGGCGCATCGTCATTGTTTTCGATCGCGCCGATGTGCACCAGATCGATTTCCGAGGAATTGACCGCCCAGTGCTGCTCTGGTTCGTCGCGCACCAGGAACCACACCATCGGGATAGGCAGGATGAGGGCGAGAACGCCCATGGCGAAAAACTGTGCGCGCCATCCGATATACAAAATAAGGCTAGTGACGATGAGCCCGACGAGCATCGGCCCGATCATCGTGCCAATCCACCAATAGGATGTCGCCTTGCCGCGCTCGCGCAATGCGAACCAGTTGGCGACCAAAGCAAGGGTGATCGGATAACAGATCGCTTCGCCGGCGCCCAACGCGATGCGGGACGCAAGCAGCATGCCGTAACTGTGCGATACGCCGGCCCAGAAGCAGGTAAGAGCCCAGATGGCAAGGCCCACGATGGTTGTACAGCGCGGTCCATAGCGCGTCACCGCCCAGCCCCAAATGGGCGCCGCGAGCCCATAAGCGATGAACAGGCCGCCGACCAGCCAGCCGAGCAGCTTGGTTTGTCCTGCAAGCTGCATCTCGCTCAGAAAATGCGGATTGGCGATGACGATCGAAATGTTGCTCTTGTCGAACATGGACACGATCCAGACGACCAAGAGCGTCGGCGCGATGTAGGTCCAACGGACCCGCGTGGCGGCAACGCCGGGAGCAGAACTGCGCGCGAAGTCCTGCGGAGCCGTGATAGCCATAAGAACCTCCCCCGACGAAGCGCAGTTTTTGTTTTTTGTTTCGCGCAGTCGCTTATCGGCAAAATCTTGCGTGCGTGCGGGAACTTGTCAACAATACGGCCCCATGAACGAGCACGGCAGCTCTGCGCTAAAAGCAGACGGGCACCGCCGCACTAGCAGCGAAGTTTTTGCCGTGTTTCTGCGGCTGGGACTGACCAGCTTCGGCGGCCCGATAGCGCATCTCGGCTATTTCCACGAGGAATTCGTCGTGCGCCGCCGATGGCTCGACGAAAAGACATACGTCGACCTGGTCGCGCTGAGCCAATTCCTGCCCGGGCCCGCCAGCAGCAAAGTAGGCATCGCGATCGGACTGTCGCGCGCCGGCTATTTCGGCGCGCTCGCCGCGTGGGCGGGATTCACACTCCCCTCGGCGATCGCCCTGGTGCTGTTCGGGTACGGCGTAGCTGCACTGCACAATGCCCTGCACAGCGGCTGGCTGCACGGGCTCATGGTCGCAGCCGTCGCGGTCGTCGCCCAGGCGGTTCTCACGATGATGCGCTCGCTCACTCCGGATCGCGCACGCGCGACGCTGGCGGTCGTTGCCGCCATCATCGTCACGGCGCTGCCGTCCTCAGTCGCCCAGATTGGCGCCATCGTGCTTGGCGCCGTCGCCGGCCTCATTCTGTTTCGTGGCGCGCCGCCCACTGATCACGAGAGCTTGCCTCACCCGGTTAGCGGTCCGGCCGGCATCACCGCGATCGTTGTTTTCTTCGCCATCCTGATCGCACTGCCGCTGATCACGGCAGCCGTGCCCAACCATCCGCTCCAATTGTTCGAGGCGTTCTATCGCGCGGGCTCGCTGGTTTTCGGCGGCGGACACGTCGTGCTGCCATTGCTGCAAGCCGCGGTTGTTCCGCCGGGCTGGGTTAGCAATGATGCGTTCCTCGCCGGCTATGGCGCCGCACAAGCGGTGCCGGGTCCATTGTTCACGTTCTCAGCTTATCTGGGCACGGTCATGGGACCCGCGCCCAATGGGTGGATCGGCGCGATCCTGTGCCTCATCGCCATGTTTCTTCCGGCCTTCCTGCTGGTGATCGGCCCGCTACCGTTCTGGGACGAACTGCGGCGGCGCCCACGGACCCAAGCGGCATTGCGTGGCGTAAACGCCGCCGTCGTCGGCCTGCTGCTGGCGGCGTTGTACAATCCCGTGTGGACCTCAGGCATCACCAACGCCGGCGATTTTGCCCTCGGCGTCGCCGCCTTCCTCTTGCTCTTGATGTGGAAGACACCACCCTGGCTCGTCGTCATGTTCTGCGCCATAGGCGGAGAGGTGCTGTCGCTAATCCCCTTCGGACATTGAGCCGCAGGCTCCAGGCGGCGAGCTTGACTCTGTTGAGATCGCCAACCTATTTGGGAAGCTGCCCACAAATGCAATCGAACGGGAGGACCCATGCCGATCACCAGAAGAAAATATCTTTCATCGCTCGCAGCGACCGGCGCGGCCGCACTCGCGGCGCCCATGGTCTCGCCGGCGCGGGCAGCCGCCAAGATTTCAATCGCGGTGATTCCGATCGCCGATTGCGCGCCAATCTATCTGGGTAAGACCAAGGGCTTCTTCGATAAGCAGAACCTGGACATCGAGCTGTCGACCCAAGGCGGCGGCGCCGCGATCATCCCCGGCGTGCTTTCGGGCCAGTTGCAGTTCGGCTTCAGCAACGTCCCCTCACTTCTGATCGCGCAGACCAAGGGACTGAAATTCGTCGGCATCTCGCCGGGCGTCGCCTCGACCGGTGTCAGCGGTCACGACTTTTCCGCGATCCTCGTTCCTAGCGACAGCCCGATCAAAAGCGCCAAGGACCTCACCGGCAAGACCGTCGCGGTCAATAACCTCAACAACATCGGCGACGTCTCGGTACGCGCGGGCATCAAGGCTGACGGCGGCGACCCAAAAAACGTGAAGTTCATCGAGGTGCCGTTTCCCGACATGCCGGCGGCGCTAGCGGATCACCACATCGAGGCTGGCTGGATGGTGGAACCGTTCGTCACCATCGCACAATCGCGCGGCGACAAGGCGGTGAATTGGCCGCTGGTCGATATTGCTCCCAAAGTGATGATCGCGATCTATTTCGCCTCGGCGCAATACGCCAATGCGAACCCCGACATGGTCAAGCGGTTCCAAGCGGCGATGACTGAGTCACTCGCCTATGCCGGTTCCCACACTGACGAAGTTCGCCAGATGATTCCGACTTATACGCGGATCCCGCCCGAAATTGCCGCGAAGATCACTCTGCCAATCTGGCCGACCGAGTTTAACCGCCCATCGATTCAGGCTCTAGCCGACGACTCCTTCGAAGACGGGTTGATCAGCAAGAAGGCGGATGTCGCCGCCCTGTTGCCCTAGCGGCGGCATGAGCACGCCAACGACCAACGTGCGGGCCAAGCCCAGCGCCCGCACGATCGTTTGGCTGCAGGGTCTCGCAGGCCTTGCAGGCTTTTGCGCGCTCCTCGAAATCGTACCGCGGTCTGGGCTGATCTCCCCGCTTTATTTGCCACCGTTCAGCACCATCATGGTGGCGCTGTTCAAGGAGATCATGAGCGCCGAGTTCTGGAGGGCACTCGGCGACACGCTCGAAGCCTGGGCGCTCGGGCTCGCCATATCGCTGGTCGCAGGCGTGGTGATCGGCATCGCCATCGGCAGCTCGCGCGTGCTGCAGACGCTGACCCACTCGACCATTGAATTCCTGCGTCCAATTCCGTCGGTCGCCCTGATCCCGCTGGCTGTGCTGCTGTTCGGTTCGCAAATCGAGTCGACGCTTGTGCTCGTGGTCTACGCCTCGTTCTGGCAAGTGCTCATTCAGGTGCTCTACGGCGTACAGGATGTCGACCCGGTGGCGCGCGAGACGGCGCGCTCTTACGGGCTCGGGACCTGGGCGCAAATTCGCTATGTCACCTGGCCGACCACCCTGCCCTATTTGATGACCGGCGTGCGCCTCGCGGCGGCGGTTGCGCTTATCCTCGCCATCACCAGTGAGGTCGCGATCGATACCCAGGGCCTTGGCAAGGAGATTTCCGACACCGAGTCCGGCGGCGCGGTCGACATCATGTACGCGTATGTGATCGTTGCCGGAATTATCGGCGTCATCGTCAATCTCGGCGCGCGCGCGTTGGAACGGCGCGTGCTGGCTTGGCATCCGTCGATGCGTTTGGACAGCGTGGAGGCGCGGGGATGAAGAGCGCCCTGACTCCGCTCCCTCGCCGGCTCGCGATCGTTTTTGCGCTGCCGGTGACGCTGATTGCCACCTGGTGGTTCACGAGCGCGGACAGCCAAAGCTTCTACTTTCCGCCGCTGGAAACGATCCTGCAGACATTCGGCAAACTCTGGTTTTCTCCGCAAGCCCTGCAAAACGTCATGCCAAGCCTGGTGCGATTTTCCGCCGGTTACCTCGCTGCTGCACTGCTTGGGATCGCCATAGGGGTTCCGATCGGCGCCTCGCGCAATTTGCGCAACGTGCTCGAGCCGGTGCTGGAATTCCTTCGCGCCATTCCGCCTCCCGTGCTGGTCCCGGTGCTGATCCTGTTCGCCGGCATCGGCAACGAGATGAAGGCCCTGGTGATCGTGTTCGGCTGCATCTGGCCGGTGCTGCTCAACACCGTCGCCGGCGTGCGGGCGCTCGATGACGTGCTCGCGGAGACCGTGCGCAGCTATCGAATCAGCCGATGGGCCCGGCTGTGGCATTTCGTGCTGCCCGGGGCGAGCCCGCAAATCTTCACCGGTTTGCGGCAATCGTTGTCCATCGGCATCATCCTAATGGTCGTCAGCGAGATGTTTGCAGCGAGCGACGGCATCGGGTTCGTGCTGGTGCAATATCAACGCACTTTTGCCATTCCTGAAATGTGGAGCGGCATCATTCTGCTCGGTATCATCGGCATTATCCTATCGCTGATATTTCATGCATTTGAGGCCTGGATACTGGGCTGGTATTACGGCCTGCGCCAATCGCAGCGCGCAAGCTGAGCATACCCGAGGGATCATGCAGGGAGCAGCGACCCCGATGCTTGAGGTCAAGCGGCTGCGCAAAATCTACGAGGATGCGAGCCGTACCGTCGAGGCGATCCGCGATGTCAGCTTCAGCGTCGGACACGGCGAACTCGTTTGCATCGTAGGCCCCTCGGGCGCGGGCAAGACCACGCTGCTGAAATGCATCGCCGGACTTCTGGCGCCGACGTCGGGCGGCATCATCCTGGAAGGCCAGCCGGTGGCCGGCCCACCGCCGGCCATGGCGGTCGTGTTTCAGGAATACGGCCGCAGCCTGTTTCCCTGGATGAGCGTGCACGACAACGTGGCGCTGCCGTTGAAGCAGAAAAAGATGAGCGCGGAGCGGCGCGAGGAGCTGGTGCGTGATGCGCTTTCCGCCGTCGATCTTGCTGGCGTGGACGGCGCTTATCCGTGGCAGCTGTCAGGCGGCATGCAGCAGCGCGTCGCCATTGCGCGCGCCGTCGCCTACGAGCCCCATGTACTGTTGATGGACGAGCCGTTCGCCGCGGTCGATGCACAGACGCGCGCCGATCTCGAAGATCTGATCAGGGTTCTGTGGCGGCGGCTGCGCGTCACCGTGCTGTTTGTCACCCACGACATCGATGAATCGGTCTATCTCGGGCAACGCGTACTGGTGATGTCGCACGCGCCGACCGTCATCATGGAAGACGTCACCATCGACCTGCCCGACGAACGCACGCAGCTGGAAACACGTTCGATGATGCGGTTCGGCGAGCTGCGCAAGCACATCTATTCACAGATCCAGCTGGCAAAGCAGGGTTGGCGTCCACCCTCCGAGTGACGCGCCCGCGTCCCCTTCACGCGCGCGTGGAAGACGCGTGTCCCGTGGCGATCGCGGCGACTTCGGCCGTGTCCTCGGGCGGCGCGTTGCCGCGCCACACGACGTGCATGTCGGGGCGTATGAGGATGAGATCGTAGCCGTAAATCTCACGCGCGACCCGGTCCGGCACGTCAACCACGGCCGTTGGCGCGCCGAAGGAACGGATGGCTTTCTCCAGACCGCTCACGTCGGCCTTAGTGCCGCCGAGTTTCAGGATCGTGTAGCCGTCGGGAATCTGGTCCTGCAGCGGCGTGCCGTCGTCGTGCCAGAGATGGGGGAGCCGCGCGCCGGGCCAGGTGGTCGGATGATATTCGCGGAACAGATGCTCGGGGCCGCCGGGAATGTTGCAGATGATCGGTGAGTCGACGTAGCGATAGCCAAGCTCGGCGCCGATCATCTCGTTGCTCTTGCGCTGCTCGATGTCCGCCATGGTGGACAGGACGTAGCGGCTTTGCTCGCCCGCCGGCGTATTGTCGCGAATGTTCAGGCGCCAGAGCGAGCGCCACTTGCGGCGGCCAATAGTGGCGTAGCGCGAGGCGCCGACGTTGCGCTCGCCCACCTGCCGGCGTTCGATCTCGTAGGATTTGAGCAAATTCGCCCCGCCCCAGCCATGGAGCGTGGCGGCAAGCTTCCATGACAGATCGATCGCGTCGGCGACGCCGGAATTCATGCCGAGCCCGCCGGTCGGAATGACCAGATGCACCGCGTCGCCGGCGAGAAAGACGCGATCCTTGCCATAGCCATCGGCGAGCAAAAGGTTCTGCCGCCACGGATCGCAGGAAAGCATCTCGTATTTGACGGGAACGCCGACGGTGCGCTCGAACGCGGCGTTCATTTCCTCCTTCGTGTCGACGATCGAATGCAGCGTCCAGTGCCTGGTCGAATCCTGCATGATGAGCTGCGTCGCCTTGTCGTCGGCCACGTGATAATGCCGCCCCTTTCCCGGGCCGTTGCCCATGGGCAGACGATCGAAAAGCTCGTCGCAGCGGTAAAGTGCCTGGCGGAGGGCCAGGGTGTTGCCTTCTCCGGCGAGCTTGATGCCCAGCTCCTTGCGCACCGGGCTCGTGCCGCCGTCGCACCCGACCAGATATGACGCGCGTAAATCCTGCGTGCCGCCGTTGCTCGTGCGCACGCGCGCGGTCACCCCCTCGTGGTCTTGGCGAAGCGATAGGAACTCGCAGCCGAAGCGAACGCTGATCGCCGGGATCGTCTCGGCCACCGACTTCAACAACGGCTCAAGCGTATATTGCGAGATGAGCTGATAGGGCTCGAGCGGCAGGCTGCCGTCGTTTGTCGCGCGGGCTTCAGCCTGCGCCTGAGCCACCGATGGATAGGGCAGGCGCAACAGCGGCGGCTCGTTGAGCGCGAGAACGATATAGACATCCATCGGACAATCAGGACGCAGTCCCGCAGCGCGAACCTTCTGCGAAAGTCCCATGCGGCGATAGATTTCCATGGTGCGCGCGTTGATGCGCTCCATCTTCGGCAAGAACGCCGGACGTTCCTTCTGCTCGATGAGGGTGCAGCGCACACCGCGCTGGCCAAGATCGATCGCAAGCGTGAGCCCGGTAGGTCCGGCGCCTACGATCAGAACGTCGCTGTCCATCGTGCCCCAAATGTTCTGTTACGCGCCGCCAGCCGGTCGCCGTCCCGTTTCCAGCTCACTTCTGCGGCGTTTCGAGTTCCAACTCGGTGAACGACTGGTAGGGGACGCCGGTACATTGTTCCGGCGTGGCATCGATAAACTGTGTGGGGATGCCGTCCAGATAAACCACCACCTTGGTCCTTGGCGGATTGCGCCCGTTGAGCTGGATGCAAACCACATAGTGCGGAGTTGAACTCTCCACGACCGGCTTGAGCGCGGGCTCGGCGATGAGCGCGCCGCGGTAGTCCGCGCGGTTCGTCAAAACCGTCGAGAGCATGGTGGCGATCTGTTTTCGGTAATTCGCCGGGTAGGCGTTCGGATCGACGGCCGGCGCGGCCTGGTTGCGCTTCGGCCCCCCGAACAGGCTGCCGCCGCCGCATCCGGCGAGCGCCAGTGCGGCGAGCAAACAACCCACACCTGCGCGCCAACTCTTCATTGCCGTGTGCAGTCGAAATGCGTCTTCATGCCGCAGCAAGTTTCATCAGCGCCAGCGCGGCGCGGCCGTTCGGCCCGTACGGGTTACCGACTGATTCGTTCATTTCGAAGTGGTTATAGTTCGCCGCCTCGATCAACTCCACAGGCTTGCCGGCGGCTTTGATGGCGGCGGCGAAATCACGGTTCTGACGCTGAAATTCCGGCGTCTCGTTGCTGCCGTAGGTGACAATGAGCGGCGCGCGGAGCAGATCGATATGGCGCTGCGAACTCATGGATTCCTCCATTTCGTCCGTGAATTTGACGTATTTGCTCCGCTTGGAAAGCCGCACCGCCTTCACGTCGTACATGCCGCTCATGCACACCCCACCCTTCACGATGGTCAGCGGCAGGCCGAAATCCTTTTGCCAATCGGTGACGAGAGCAACGCCGCATAGGTGCCCGCCGGAGGAGTGCCCGCCGATATAAAGCCGGTCCGGATCGCCGTCGAAACGGGCAGTATTCTTGTAGGTCCAGGCAATGGCACGGCGGACCTGCTCCGCCATCACCCGCAGGTCGCCGTTTGCGGCGTCAACGGAAATAAAATCCGGCACGACGTAGTGGGCGCCGGCGTTCACAAAGGTCTCGGCCGCAAAGGCGTATTCCCTGGCGTGGCCATGCAGCCACGCACCACCGTGAATGAACAAAAAGATCGGCGCTTTGGGCCGCTTGGTGCGAAAGATGTCGAGCATCTCGATCTCAGTCGGGCCATACGCCTCGCGCTGTGGCGGGCCGAGGCGCCGGCGCGTCAGTTCGCTGTTGCTCGCAAGTCTGGCAAGAATTTGACTGCCGAGCGGGGCATAGAACGACTGATCGTAGGCGGCATCGAGCTCGACCTGGTCCAGATTCATCCAGACGCTCGGCCCCTGCGCGTGCGCCGGAGGGCCGATGTGACACTCCTCAGCAAGCGCCGGGGCAGCGGCCATTGCGGCTGCGGCGCCAAGCACCGTGCGCCGCGTGACCGACCTCACGATCCGTTGACGAGAATGGCTGTTGTCGAAGCGCATTTTCTCACCGTTCCCTTGTGGAATCTCCTGTTGGCAACGTAACACACGGCCGATGGCCGGAGGTCAGCGATCATCATCCGGTACCGGGCCACACCAGCCCGGCAGGTAGTCGGCATCACTGCTTTTGGCCAGTTTCAGGGCCATTTCCATGGCACGATCGAAGTCCTGCTCGACCATCCTTTGCTTGACGCGCCGGCGGAGGAAATCCGCCCAGACAAATTCTGAAAATGGCATCGTGTCTTTGGCGAAGCCGCCGACGCGCCGCAATTCGCCGGCGAGCGAACGGTATGGATCATCGACCATCGCGGTGACCGATTTGGGAATGTCACCGTAATGCCGGCGACGGCCTTTGGCGTCGAACGGATGCATCCACCCGTGATTGTCCATCACTGTCCAAAACTCGTCGCTCTCAAGCCTGCTGAGATTGGCGACGACCGTTACGGCCAGATCACTGACGCCCTCCTCGTGCAGCGCCAGCGCCAGATGATGGTGATCGATGACGAAATGCCGGCGCTTCGGGCCGAGGATCACCGGGATCATATGTTTGCCGAGGAACTTCCGGCCCTTCGTGGTTCCAGTCTCACGCCAGCGTTTACGCTTAGCCATCACTTCGCGCATGCCGACCGTGATCTGAGTTGGACGGAGATCGGTGATGGCGACCGTCGTCAGCAAAGGCTCGCGGATCATGTGCAGCTCCTTAATTGAACTCCTGGTTCGATCATAACGGCAGGGCCAATGCCCCAAAAGAGAGAGCCGCCCGGCGCAGGCTGGCCCCGGGCGGCTCCGTATCGGCGACTTACAATGTTTGCTCA
>JBAUYV010000020.1:0-2983 GCA_049584975.1 Xanthobacteraceae bacterium
CGGTTTTATGACCGTCGATCCTGCCGCGACGATGGCGCCTTCGCCGACAATCACGCGAGGAATGATTGAGGCGCCAGTACCGATGAAGGAATCCCTGCTGCAGGTCACCCTGCCGGCTAGACTGCAGCCGGGCGAGATGTGGACGTTGTCCTCCACGACATTGTCGTGATCAAGTATCGCTCCCGTGTTGACTACCGCGAATCGGCCAATTCTTGTTCCAATATTCACGATGGCACCGGCCATGATCACGGTTCCCCCGCCGATCGTGACATCGGGTGCAATAATGGCTGTCGGATGGACCAGAATCGCAAGCTCGCCGCCGGCAGCCAGAATCATCTCGGAGAGCTCCCTCCGAATTGCGGTCGCGCCAATCGCAACCACATAGCGATGCGTGGTAATATGGCGCGGAATCTCTTTGCGAATAGGACCACTGATGACCGCATCAGCGGTGACCGCGGCCGGTTTATCGTCGAGAAACGCACTGGGCGGCTCGCCCAATGCTCTCGCGATATCTGCGGTAACCCGGCCGTGACCTCCGTAACCGACGATGATCAACGGGCGTTTTGTGGGCGGCATGTTGCTGCGTAAGATCAGGTTTCCAAATAATACATCAAGGGCGTTGTGACACAGATAGCTAAGAAACCCAAGTCACCCGCGCGCGCGCCGGTTTTCAAGAAGCCGCTGGAAATCGTGCGACCGCGGCTGCCGCCGCTCGATGCGATCGCGGACAAGTTCAATCGTGCTCTGACGTCGGGTCAGGTCACGAACAACGGCCCGTGGGTCATCGAGTTCGAGCGCCGATTAGAAGACTATATCGGCGTCCCGACGCTTGTTTTCTCAAGTGGTCAGGCCGCACTTCTGGCGATGCTCTATGCGGCGGAGGTCAGAGGTGGGGAGGTGATTGTCCCCGCTTTCACGTTCGCGGCGACTCCGCACGCGGTGGTCTGGAGTGGAGCTGAGCCGATCTTCGCTGACATTAAGGATGACATGTCGTTCGGCCTCGATCCGACGGACGTCGAGCGCAGGATTACAGAACGGACCGTGGCCATATTGGCGGTTGATCCCTACGGCATCGCTTGCGATTACGCAGCCCTTACGGTGATTGCAAAACGGCACAACTGCAAGTTGCTGGTTGATAGTGCCCCCGCTTTCGGAACACAAATGGCCGGACGCCAGATCGGGGGCTTCGGCGACGCCCAGATCTTCAGCTTCCACGCGAGCAAGGCGTTCAACACAATGGAAGGGGGATGTCTTTGTACAAGGGATACGATCTTGATCGAAAGTGCCCGCGCGATCAGAAACTTCGGTCAGGCGAGTGGCGACTGCCCCTTCGTGGGATTCAACGGCAAGATGATGGAGATATCAGCGCTCATCGGGCTTGAACAATTGAAAACGTTCGATGTCGCGGGCGCGACCCGACGACTCGCCGCGGAACGGATCACGGCGAGTCTAAGGCAGATCGCAGGTCTGGCGCCAGCGCAAGCCCCCATGGGGCAGCTGCCGATCTGGCTTTATCTTCCGGTAATCGTTGAACCCGCTGAGTTTGGTGGCGATCGAGACGAGGTGTGCGAGCTGCTAAGCCGCGAGAACCTCAACGTTCGCAAGTACTACAGTCCAGCCTGCCATCAACTTAGTGTGTACGCCACAATGCGTAAACAGCCGGTCTTAGCGAATGCCGAACGAGCCGCACGGAACGTGCTCGCACTGCCCATATATAACGATATGACAGAAGAGGAGTGCGGCGGTATCATCGAGGCTTTCCGCCGCGCGGCACAGACCTTGAAAGCTACGCGGCGATGAAGCTCTCCCTTGAAAATAGTGTCAATTTTGTAAGTCGAATGATCTCAAGCGGAAGCATTGATTTCTGCTACTCGAACGAGCCCATAAATAACAAGCTCGAGCGGGCTTGCTCTGCGAACATCTTCTCAAGGGCCAACGACCGCACCGGTGGAGCTCTTCTGTCGTGCGCTTGCAGTAAGCGCGAGAACTCGCTTTTACAGATCGACCCTAAGCCATCATGAAGCGGATTCTCGTGACCGGCGCCGGTGGTTACATTGGCATACCTTTATGCGGTGAGCTTTTGCGCCGGGGTTATCATGTCATAGCACTGGATCGATATTTTTTCGGCGAGGACAAGCTTGGCGATCTACGGCTGAACAAGAATATCAGCGTCGTCGTTCAGGACATCCGCTACTTCGATACCAAGCTCCTGGAGGGAATCGACAGCGTCGTCGACCTGGCGGGTCTTAGCAACGATTTATCTTCGGACATTGAGCCATCCCTGACTCGAGCGATCAATGCCGAGGGTGGGGTACGGGTTGCCAAAGCGGCCAAGGCGATGGGCGTGCGACGGTACGTCTATTCGAGTTCGGCTTCAGTGTACGGTCAGGGTCTCAAAACGCATCTCATCGAGTCCGACGAGTGCCGACCGCAGACGCTTTATGCAAAAAGCAAGTTGTACGTCGAAAAGCAACTCGAGGAATTGAACGGCTCTGGTTTCGAGCCGGTTATCTTTCGAAACGCAACCATCTTTGGCCTTGCGCCGCGGATGCGGTTCGATCTTGCAATCAATATTATGACGCTGCGTGCTTGGAAGGAGCGGGTCATCTACGTGATGGGTGGTGGCGAGCAATGGAGGCCGTTCATCCACGTCAATGATGTGGTGGATGTCTTTGTGCGCGGAGTGGAGGCCGAGGCAGAGATTGTTGCCGGTGAGACATTCAACGTCGGAGACGAATCTATGAACTATCAGGTTCGTCAGCTCGCACAGTTCGTCCTCGATGTCATCCCTAATGTCGAGGTGCATAATATTCCGGACGACCCGGACAAGCGGACGTACAATCTCTCCTTTAGCAAAATCAAGCAGAGATTGGGGTTTGAGGCCAAGACGAAGGTCCACGAGGGCATTGTCGAGATTAAGCAAGCGCTAGAGCGCGGTTTTGTCGATGGCGATGATCCGACCTCCTACACTCTGCAGTGGTAT
>JBAUYV010000021.1:0-3572 GCA_049584975.1 Xanthobacteraceae bacterium
CTCGCGATCAGCGCGTCGGCGGCCAGCGTACGGCGCTGATAAGCCCGTAACGTTTGGCTCTTCCATTCCGTCGTCTTGCCCTCCGGGGTGTTCAGTCGGGCACGCGGCACCGCAATCTCGATCGGCCCGAAGGTCCCGGTCAACGACCGGGTCCGGCTTCCGTGGCGGTGGCCCGCAATGTCTGCTCTTCCTTCATTGCTGGCCATCTGGCTTCGACTGTAACGCGGACGAGCAAGCGCAATATCGAGTTCGCCGCGGATCAGCTCTTCGATGAACTCACGCGCCCGAGCACGCACCTCGGTTTCGAGCGGATCCAACCAGTTGTCGAAAAGATCAACAGCCATCTCGGCTGCAGGCTGCAAAGAATCAGGCTTCATGGTAGTGATCGTCATGGCGTGGTCTCCTATCTGACGCTCCAACGTCAGATGATTCGAGGTTGAACACCCCCGAGACTACGCCACCCTCAATTCCTACCAACCTCGCTACGCCAGCCATCATCGGTATGGAGGATGGTGTCCTGCCCCACGCCAATTCCGATGATATCGAAGAGGAACGGCGGGTCGCATATGTTGGCGTGACGAGAGCAAGAAGGCGGTTGGCTCTCACTTACTCTGCCGAACGTTATGGTGAAAGGTCGAAGCCTTCTCCATTCTTGTTCGGGATCGCCGGTGGAAAACGGCTTTCCTGTACATGGACAGGGCCGAAATTAGAGGGCGCAGACGACCGCCTGCCACTGCCCACCACAGATGAAAAGCGGCGCCACATAATAGCATACGGCAATAACCGAGCAGCGTCGGTTTCATCTGCAACGCGCCCCGATAAGGGCGCCAATTTACGAAAACGCATGCACCGCCGCGGCACGATTGTCGGCCGCGCCGACTGAAGTTTGCTCCTGTGCGCCATCGCCCAACGAAGTAATCGAAAAACTGGTGGGCCATTTGTAGACGGGAGACCTGCGGGCTGCCCATGCTGTACTGCACCGAAGGCTCGTGGCAAATCGGCGGTATGGGTCATGTTCTGCCACGCCGCTTTGTTGCAGTGGTGGCGGAAGTAACTCCAACATGAGACACGGAACGTCCGCCAAGCCAATCCTGTCGGCAGTGCCCCCGAAAGCCGACGATATTTCTGACCTCATCATTCGCCGCGTGGTCGGCTGTGCTGACTCGCTCAGCTCCTAAATCAACGTCAGCGCAACGCCACCTCGCTTCGCCGGCCGCGTTCCCACTGGCGCAACGGCCAGCGCCAAACTAACATTGCACCCGGGCCACTCACTGGGGGCCGATCGTGTCGACCTTCGATCGCGTGTATCGGCGTTATTGGATGGTGGAGGATTTTCTCGCCACATCCCAATGGCGCAACGCCATCATCGCGGCGAGCCATCTCGCGGCATTGATCATCTTGTATCAGACCGAGTGGGGGGTTGTTCACGGCGCACTGGCCGTTCTCGTCTGGGCCCTGTTGAATTGCGGCTGGCTGCTTGTCTTGCGCCGACCCGGCCTTTCGGCCGCGCTGTCACTCGTTATGCTCAGCCTGATCGTCCTGCTATCGCAATTCAAGTTCGGCATCCTCTGGATGGGCCTGACTTTTTTGGATTTCTTGATTGTCGACCCTGATACGGTTTCCTTCCTGTTCGGAATCTTCCCACAACTTCGCGTCATCATTCTCCTGGCCGCGGTCGTCGCTATCCCGTTGATGATCCTGATCTGGCGCATCGACGACTTACGCGTGCCGCGTACGGTGTCCGTGCTCGGCTTTGCCGGGAGCCTGATCGGGCTCACCGCCTTGTCCATTGCCGTGCCGGAGCAGCCTTGGGAGCCGTTCCAGGGTGTGAACCATCTCTCCAATTTTGCGCGCTCCGGCGTGGCGCAGATGTCCGATCTCGTCAGTCACGGTTGGTTTGATGCGGGCGATCGGATCACCGACGGACCGAATTTGTCCAGTGCCGGATTATGCAAACCTGCAGTCAAGCGGCCCCACATCATCATGCTGCTCGATGAGTCGAGCTTCGATGTGACTGCGGCGCCGGGCATCAAGACTCCCAAGGATTATAAGCAGCACTTCCGCTCTTTCGACGGCAAGGAGCGCAACTTGGTGATGGAGGCAACCGGCGGCCCGACGTGGTATGCGGAATACAATGTATTGACTGGCCTTTCCGCGCGGTCCTTCGGCCGCTTCATGTTCTACGTCACGCGCCTTGCGGCGGGGCGGGTGGAGCGCGGCCTTCCCCGAGCGCTGCGCCGCTGCGGCTACAGTACGACTACTCTCTACCCGACCTCAGGGGCATTTCTCAGCGCGCGCCGATTCCAGACCACGACGGGCATCGAGGATTTCCTGGACCAGGACGACATGGGCGCCCCGGACGACATGCAACCCGACAGCTACTATTTCGATCAGGCCTTACGCACGATTGCCCGCAAAAAGCGGGACGGGCCGTTGTTTCTGTTTGTCTATGTCACAGCCAATCACTTTCCTTGGACCACAGTCTATATGCCCGAATTGACTCCCGACTGGCACGGGCTCGGCAATACGCCGCCGGTCGATGAATACATTCGCCGCCAGATGATGAGCGCTCATGACTATGACGAATTCCGCGCGCACTTAAAACGGGACTTCCCCGGCGAGTCGTTTCTGCTGGTGCGCTTCGGCGATCACCAGCCGGCAATTTCGTCGAAAATTCTCGAGCCGTCATTGGACGACGCGGAGATCGGGGAGCACATCCGAACGTTCGACCCGACATATTTCACGACCTACTATGCAATCGACACGGCTAATTTCAAACCGGTCGACTTGTCATCCGCGATGGATACGCTTGAGGCGCCCTATCTTCCCATCGTGATCCAGGAAGCGGCTGGAATTCCGCTCGATCCGACCTTCATCGAGCAGAAGAACATCATGCAGCGCTGCAAGGGTACGTTCTATGACTGTGACGGCGGCGCGGAGGCACGCCGCTTCAATCGCCTTCTGCTTGACGCTCGTCTGATCAACGGGTTTTAGATTTGTGAAACGAAAAGAAAGCAGCGTGGGCTAGGGCGGCCGCTAAAGCTCTCGGCCGAGCTTGCGGTCGAGTGAATAAGGCCCGCCGCCGCGCAGCGCAATGGCGAAGCAGATCAAGCCCCAGAGCAGCGTGTATTCGTAGCCCCGCTGCAGCCAGGAGAAGCCGGCCTTCCAGTAGACTATCGTTATGATCATGGCGATGGCGTAGCCCGTATGATAGGCGGCGAACAGCGCGGTGGCGATGATCGGCGCCGGCCCACCGGCGATGATCGAGGCGAGCTGATAGCCGAGCGACGCGCCGCTATAGCGCAGCCGCGGTGTGAACGACTCCGCGATTAGCGCCGCCTGCGGTCCGTACTGCATGTCATGAGGGATGAGCGACAGCACGATGGCGATGAAAACCGCCGACGGGGCCGCCGTATCCACCATTCCGAAATACAAGAATCCGAACAGACCCATGGTGACCACACCGATCAGGTACATCTTCTTGCGACCAATCAGATCGGAGATATGGCCGGAGAGCGGGATGGTGACGAACGATACACAGGCTGCGGCCATCACCGCTGTAAGGATGAAGT
>JBAUYV010000022.1:0-20061 GCA_049584975.1 Xanthobacteraceae bacterium
CACAGAACAGCGATAGAGAGTACTAAAGGCCACCTGTCATTTCTTGGCTTCGGCGTAGGTCGCGGCAAACGCGCTCTGTTCAACGCGATAGTATTCTTTCGAACCCATGGCATTGGTTCCGATGTAGTCCCCTGGATTGGCGATCATATCCTCCTTCCAGGGGGCGACGAATTTAAATGGCTCGCCTTCATAACGGAAACCGTAGAAATCTCCCTTCGCCGGATAGCGGCGGAATCCTTCCCGGTCTGGTGCGGTAAGCGGCCCGCCGTAACGCTCGGCCAAGGTTTCGGCCTTTATTACGTAAAGCTCGCCTTTGACGCCGCGCACCACATAATCACCCGCCGCCGCGGTATTTACGGTTTCGCGCACGCCATCGATCATGGTCGCGATCACTTCACCCAGAACCGCCGGCCGGATGTCGACTTGGCCTTTTTTCTCGTAGTGGCGAACCTTGCCGGCGCGCATCGCCTCTTCGAATTTGGCCGCGATATCGGCAGCGCCGTCCATGGCACTTTCTCCCAAAAGGCTGAGATTACGCCGCGGGCAGCCCGCGCGCCTTGGCGGCGCCGTCGAGAAAGCCGCGCACGATGGCGAACAGTTCCGGCTCGTCGAGCAGGAAGGCGTCATGGCCCTTGTCGGTCGTGATCTCGGCGAATGAGACCCGGGCGCCGGCGGCGTTGAGTGCGTGCACGATGGCGCGCGATTCCGAAGTGGGAAACAGCCAATCGCTGGTGAACGAAATGACGCAAAAGCGCGTCGGCGTGCCGCGAAAGCCGTTCGCCACCACGCCGTCATAGTCGGCGGCGAGATCGAAGTAATCCATGGCGCGCGTCAGATAGAGGTACGAATTGGCGTCAAAGCGCTCCACGAAGGTGATGCCCTGGTGGCGCAGATAGGATTCGACCTGAAAGTCGGCGTCGAACGAGAAGGTCGGATTGCTGCGGTCCTGAAAGCGGCGGCCGAATTTGCGGTGCAGCGCCGCGTCGGAGAGATAAGTGATGTGCGCACCCATGCGCGCGACCGCCAGTCCCCGCCGCGGATTGGCGCCATCGGCGAAATAACGTCCGCCGCGCCACTCGGGATCGGCCATCACCGCCTGACGGCCGACCTCGTGAAAGGCGATGTTCTGCGCCGAGTGCCTTGTCGCCGCCGCGATCGGCAGCGCCGCAAACACGCGCTGCGGATAGCTCGCCGCCCATTGCAGCACCTGCATGCCGCCCATGGAGCCGCCCGCCACCGCGAACAGCGAGTCGATGCCGAGATAATCGAGCAGCATTGCTTGCGCGCGCACCATGTCGCGCACGGTGATGACCGGAAAATCCAGGCCCCACGGCATGCCAGTCGCCGGATTGGTCGAGGCCGGCCCGGAAGAGCCCATGCAGCCGCCGACGACATTCGGGCAGATGATAAAATAACGGTCGGTGTCGATCGGCCGCCCCGAGCCCACCATGGTATCCCACCAGCCCGGCTTGCCGGTCACCGGATGGGTATTGACCACGTGCTGGTCGCCGGTGAGCGCGTGGCAGACGAGGATCGCGTTGTTGCGTTCGGCATTGAGCGTGCCGTAGGTCTGGTAGGCGATCTGCAGCGGGCTGAAATCGACGCCGGCGTCAAGCCGCAGCGGATTATTCGCCCCAAAGCGAACGACCAGCGAATGCGGCCGGTCCGCTTCGCGCGTACGGTCGGCAAGATCAAGCGTCGTGCTGGCGTCGCCCATAAGGATTTCCCAGCGTCCCGCGTTCGGCTTGGTTTAACCGCGCGACCACGGTCAAAAGCGGGTAAATAGGCCCGTTCCGCTCGGAGTCAATGTTTTCTTTGCCTTCGGGTTTGTCGGCACATATCAATTAAGCCCATTGCCGGGACAGACCATGCCAAAGCGACAGCGCCAGAAGGAAGTTTCGCCGAAGCGAAAGCCCCAGAAGGAGGTTTCCCTCGCCGATCTGCGGCTCGACATCGACCGCATCGACGCATCGATGCACGCGCTCCTGATCGAACGCGGTGAGATCATCGACACGTTGATCGCGGTGAAAAAGACCCAGGAGTCCGGCTCCGCCTTCCGCCCTGCCCGCGAAGCCGACATGATGCGGCGGCTGGTCGAACGCCACCATGGCAGCCTGCCGCTCGACACCGTCGAGAGCATCTGGCGTGTCATCATTTCGACATTCACATACGTGCAAGCGCCCTTCGCGGTGCACGCCGATCTCTCCACCGGCGACGCGTTGATGCGGGATTCCGCGCGCTTCCATTTCGGTTTCACGGTGCCGTTCGTGCCGCACATGGGGGCGGCGAGCGTCGTCCAAGCGGTTACGGAATCGAAGGGCGATCTCGGCCTGGTCCCGGCCTTCGCCTTTGCGGGCGGCGGCCCGTGGTGGGCGGCGCTCGAATTCGCCACCGCGCCGAAGATCATCGCGCGGCTGCCCTTCGTCGAACGTGCCGATCACCCGGCCGCCATGCCGCTGTTCGTCGTTTCCCGCGTTGCCGCCGACGCCATGGTGACGGAGACCGAAGTCTGGAGCATGCGGGTTTCGGGCTGGAGCGCGGCGTCGGTCAATGCCGTGACCAAGATAGCCGACATCGTCGCGGTTCCCGATCAGGCCTTCGACGGCGCCGCACTGCTGGTGTCCGTTCCGCGCGGCGGCATCGATGCGGTCACCAAGGCCTTGGTCGGCATCGGCGCCTCGATCCGCTCGGCGGCCCTCGTCGGCAGTCACGCGACCCGCTATACGGTTCCGCGCAAACGCTAAGCCTCCTCCCCCTGAGACGGAGGAAGCGCGATGATCAGAGACAACGATAATGACTGCCATGCGTCCCCAACCTCGTCCCGGCGTGCTCGATATCGAGGCCTATGTGCCCGGCAAGAGCAGCGTGCCGGGCGTCGCCAAAATATTCAAGCTGTCCTCGAACGAGACGCCGCTCGGCCCAAGCCCGAAGGCGATCGCAGCCTATAAATCCGCCGCCGAGCGCCTGGAGGAATATCCCGACGGCTCAGCCAGCGCGTTGCGCGAGGCCATCGGCCGCGCGTTCGGGCTCGATCCCGATCGGATCGTCTGCGGCGCCGGGTCGGACGATCTCCTGCACTTGCTCGCATACGCGTATCTCGTCGACGGCGACGAAGCGATTCACACCACGCACGGCTTTCTGATCTATCCGATCGTGACCCTTGGCGCCGGCGCCAAGCCCATTGTCGTGCCGGAGACAAATTACACGGCCGACGTCGACGCCATCCTGGCCGCGGTGACGAAGAGGACGAAACTCGTCTTTCTCGCCAACCCGAACAATCCGACCGGCACGTATCTGCCGTTCGACGAGGTCAAGCGGCTGCATCGCGGCCTGCCGGCCAACGTGCTGCTCGTGCTCGATGCGGCATACGCCGAGTATGTCAGAAACAACGACTACGAAGCCGGCATCGAGCTGGTGGCGACGGTGGAAAATGTCGTCATGTGCCGCACGTTCTCGAAGATTTACGGATTGGCTGCGCTGCGGCTCGGCTGGATGTTCGGTCCGGCGCACATCGTCGATGCGGTCAACCGCATCCGCGGTCCATTCAACGTCAGCGACGGCGCCATCGCGGCAGGCGTCGCGGCGATCGAGGACGTTGCGCATCAGGAGCATTCGCGCGAGCACAATACGCGCTGGCTCGCCTGGCTGACGGAAGAGATCGGCAAGCTCGGTCTGAAAGTAACGCCGAGCGTCGCCAATTTCGTTCTGATTCACTTTCCGCAAGCCAAGGGCCGCACCGCCAAGGACGCGGACGCGTTTCTCACCGCGCGCGGACTGATCTTGCGCCAGACCACCGCCTACAAATTGCCGAACGCGCTGCGCTTGAGCGTTGGCACCGAGGAGGCGAACCGCCTCGTCGTCGCCGCACTCAAGGATTTCTTGGCAAAACCGGAGTGACGCCGTGACAGAAAAAGGCACATCGGTCCCGCTGTTCAATCGCCTGGCGCTGCTCGGCGTAGGCCTGATCGGCTCGTCGATTGCGCGCGCGGCGCGGGCGCAAGGCACGGTGTGCGAGATCGTGGCAACCGCGCGGTCCGCCGCGACGCGGCGGCGTGTCGCCGAGCTCGGACTTGCCGACCAGGTGGTCGAAACCAACGCCGCAGCCGCGGCCGGAGCCGACCTGGTCATCGCCTGCGCGCCGGTCGGGGCCTGTGGCGAGATCGCGCGCGAAATCGGGGCCCATCTCAAGCCTGGGGCGGTGGTGTCCGACGTCGGCTCCGTCAAGGGCGCGATCGTGCGCGACATGGGCCCTCACCTGCCGGCGAATGTGCATTTCGTCCCGGCCCATCCGGTCGCCGGAACCGAACACTCAGGCCCGGATGCCGGCTTTGCCGAGCTGTTCGTCGGCCGGTGGTGTATCCTCACGCCGCCTGAAGGCACGGACCCATCGGCGGTTGACCGGCTCGCCGCATTTTGGCGCGCGCTCGGCGCAAACGTCGAGACGATGCTCCCCGATCACCACGACTTGGTGCTGGCGATCACCAGCCACTTGCCGCACCTCATCGCCTACACCATCGTCGGCACCGCGGATGAGTTGGCCGAGGTGACGCGCTCGGAGGTGTTGAAATTCTCCGCCGGCGGATTTCGCGACTTCACCCGCATCGCCGCCTCCGATCCAACCATGTGGCGCGACGTGTTCCTCACCAACAAGGACGCCGTGCTGGAAATGCTCGGCACCTTCAACGAAGACCTGTCGAAACTCACGCGCGCCATCCGCCGCGGCGACGGCGAGGCTTTGTTTGCTCATTTCGCGCGCACGCGCGCCATCCGCCGCGGCATCGTGGAGATCGGACAGGATTCGCCCGCGCCCGATTTTGGCCGCGCCCATCCGGACTTGCCGGTGGAGCTGCCGCGGCCCTACGCAGTCTCGAGCGACGATTAAACGCTCAGCCGCGCGCCCTGACGGCCAGCGCTTCGTTCACCGCGCCGCGGAGCGATGTGACCGAGAACGGCTTGGCGAGCACATCGTGGACCAGGGCATCGAGGCCTTGCGCACGCTCGCGCTGGTCGGCGTAGCCGGTCATCAACAGAATGGTGAGTTCGGGAAAGTTACGGGCCGCGGCGAGCGAAAGCGCGATGCCGTCCATTTTGGGCATGCGGACGTCGGTGAGGAGAAGATCGAATTGGCCGCCGTGCTTGTTGAGCACGTCGAGCGCCTCGCTGCCGTCGTGTGCGGTCTCGACCTCGTGACCGTCAGTGGCGAGAGCGCGGGCGCACATGTCGCATAACAAGACTCGTCTTCGGCGATGAGGATGCGCGCCATGGCGATCAACGCACTTCTGCGACGATGTCGCTGCCCGGCGGCGGAGACGTGCCGTTGACGACGTTGCGTTGCACCACAAGGACCGGTACGCCGGTGTGGCCGCGACACCGCGAAGACCGCGCCCCGGGCGGCTTGGCATTCCGCTGCGTCGCACCAGCGCCATAGTTGGCATCGATGTCGACCGGCTCGGCGCGGCAGAGACCAGCGCGGCGCGCACAGCGCCTACGGCGGCCGGGTCGCAGTCTTGCTGGCTTGACGTCGTCGGATGTAGCGCGGAATGAGCAGACGATGGGCATCGGGGAGTCCGCTTTGCAGCAGCTTTTCGGCGACATTAGCTTCAATCCGTTAACGGACCGGAAACCACGCTCACCCCGCGACCCTATCCAGCCACCATCGTGTTAGAGAGTGCGGCAGAGGGCGAATTCGATCGAGTGGCGCAAGCGATGCGCGGGGTGGGTCGTTTCGGAGGGACTGCGTGATCCTGTTCGAGAATGTCGGGCTGCGCTACGGCATCGGGCCGGAGGTATTGCGCGACGTCAACTTTCGTATCGACGGGAATTCGTTTCAGTTCCTCACCGGGCCGTCAGGCGCCGGTAAGACCTCGCTGCTGCGCCTGCTGTTTTTGTCGCTGCGGCCAACTCGAGGCCTGATCACCATGTTCGACCACGATGCCGCGACGCTAAGCAAGGACGGCCGGGCCACACTGCGCCGCAGGATCGGCATCGTATTCCAGGACTTCCGGCTGCTCGACCACATGACCACCTACGAGAACGTGGCGTTGCCATTGCGCGTGCTCGGCAAGGAGGAGGCTTCCTATCGGGCCGAGGTCGTGGAACTGCTGGAGTGGGTGGGTCTTGGCCACCGCATCGATGCGTTGCCGCCGATCCTTTCCGGCGGCGAGAAGCAGCGCACCGCCATCGCGCGCGCCGTAATCGCCCGGCCGCAGCTGCTGCTGGCCGATGAACCGACCGGCAACGTCGATCCCAACCTCGGCCAGCGCTTGCTCCGCCTTTTCATCGAGCTCAACAAGACCGGAACGGCTATCCTCATTGCCACTCATGATATCGCCCTGATGGACGAGTACGACGCCCGGCGTCTGGTGCTGCACGAGGGACGGCTTCATGTCTACGAGTGAACCGCTCGATGGGCGCGTTGAGACCCTGGCCGAGCCGTGGGACGAGCTCGAAGTCACGCCGTTGCGCTCGCAGGGGCCGCAGGTCTCAACGGCGATCGTGCCGCAAAACTCGATCGCGGGGCGGTCGCTCACCGCAGTCGTCGCCATCATGACCTTCCTGGCCGCACTGACGGCCGGAGCGGTGATGATGGTGGTGAGCGCCGCCACCGATTGGCGATCCGACGTCGGACGCGAGGTCACGATCCAGGTCCGTCCCGTTGCCGGGCGTGACATGGAGGCCGACGTGCGCAAGGCCGCCGACATCACGGGCGCCGTTCCCGGCATTGCCGACGTGCGGGTCTACACCAAAGAAGAATCTGCGCGGCTGGTCGAGCCCTGGCTGGGCAACGGGCTCGCGCTGGATGAGCTGCCGATGCCGCGCATGATTGTGGTCAAGCTCTGGAGCGGCGCGCCGCCGGCCTTTGCTGCGCTGCGCAAAACACTGGCCGCACAGGTTCCGAGCGCGATCCTCGACGATCATCGGCGCTGGATCGACCGCATGCGCACCATGGCGGGATCGGCGGTGGCGGGTGGCGTGGCGATCCTGTTGATGGTGCTGTTGGTGACCATCCTTTCGGTCACTTTCGCAACACGCGGCGCCATGGCTACAAACCGGCCGATCGTCGAAGTGCTGCATTATGTGGGCGCGACCGATGGATTTGTCGCCCGCCAGTTTCAGCGCCATTTCCTCAAGCTTGGGTTCAGGGGTGGCGTGATCGGCGGCGCGGTGGCGATCGTGTTGTTTGGCGTCCTGCAGGCAAGCAATAGCTGGCTGACGGGCACCGCAGGCGGCGACGAGGCCGAGGCTTTGTTCGGCAGCTTCTCCATCGGCTTTGCCGGCTATCTGGCGATTCTCGGGCAGATTGTGCTGATGGCTCTGGTAACGGCGCTGGCTTCGCGCCAGACCGTCAGACGCACCCTGAAAACGATCGATTAAGGAGCGGCGCCGAAAGATGTGCAAAACCAAGATGCTGCCGGAATTGCCGCTATTATGACGGCCGTTGCGGCGTTTATGCAGGACGTCTGGACGATATGAGCGCGAGGGACGCGCGCGGAGATGGTGAGCCTTAAGACCGCGGTGCGCACGCGGCGCATTAAATGGGTCGCCGCCCGGTTGGGCGTGCTGTGCGCCGTTGTACTCATTCTGGGCTTTGGCATCTTTGTCTGGGTGTTGCCGAGACAGCCGATCGTGCTCGATCGCGACGCCGACGGCATCGTGGTTCTGACCGGTGGTACTTCACGGGTCATCGACGCCCTCGAACTGCTCAAGACTCGCCACGGCAAGCGTCTGTTGATCACCGGAGTCAATCCCGGCACGACAACAGCCGACATCGCGCACGAAGCGCCGAACTACGATCGCGTGCTGGCCTGCTGCGTCGATCTCGACTATTCGGCCATCAACACGCTCGGCAATGCGGTGCAGGCGCGCCTATGGGCGACGCAGCATGATTTCCATTCGCTGATCGTGGTTACCTCGGCCTATCACATGCCGCGGGCGCTCGCCGAACTCGAACATCAATTGCCCAACGTCGCGCTCGTTCCTTATCCCGTTGTCTCCGATCGGCTGCGCGTCGAGCCTTGGTGGACCAACGGCGATATAACGAAGTTGGTGTTGTCGGAGTATCTCAAGTACCTATTCGCCGAACTGCGCATGCGTTTGGACTCGTTTGCGGTGGACAACCGCGACGGCCGGATTTCCTACGGGTCGCTTGCCCAGCCGCCCGCGCGGCGGCGAGCAAATGAAAGTCTGTAATTTTCGGTGTCTGGATCGTCCGCGCTCATTGCCCGATCGCTTCTGTTCAACGCGCTGTTCTATTTGAACGTCATTGTTCACATGATCGTGGCGCTGCCGACGCTGGCGCTGCCCTATCGTTTCCTGCGCCCTTTCATTCGCTCCTATTCCAGCACCAGCCTTTGGCTGTTGCGCACGATCTGCGGCACCAAAGTCGAATGGCGCGGGGCGGAGAAAATCCCGCAAGGCGCGTGCATCGTCGCCTGCAAGCATCAATCGTTATGGGAGACATTCTCGCTCTACGCCATACTTGAGGATCCGGCTTACGTGCTCAAGCGCGAGTTGATGTGGATTCCGTTGTTTGGCTGGTACATGGCCAAGGCCGGCCTCATTCCCATCAACCGCGGCGCTGGAATATCGGCGCTGTCGCGGATGACGGCGCGGGCGCGCTCAGCGCTTGGGCGCTCCCGCCAAGTCGTCATTTTCCCGGAAGGCACGCGGCGCCCGCCGGGCGCCGCGCCGGCGTACAAACCCGGCGTCGCGCACCTCTACAACAAAGCCGGCGTCGCGTGTGTGCCGCTGGCGCTTAATTCCGGACTGTTTTGGCCGCGACGGTCGCTGCTGCGTTTCCCCGGCACGATTCTGGTCGAAGTGCTCGAGCCGATTGCGCCCGGCCTCGACAGCCGCACGTTCCTGGCGCGCCTGCAGAGCGTGTTGGAGGACGCGACGGCGCGATTGGTTCAAGAATCGCGGACGGGGAAACCGGAGTCGGAAGGCTGATCCTGGTGCCTGACCACGGTTTCGTGTCTGCCGAGCCGCTCCGCGAGCAGATGCAGCTCGGTGTCGTGATAGCCCAGCGCCTCCAGGGCGCGCACGGCGTCGAGCACATAATCGCGATTGGCGCCGGAGCGGCCGTGGCCCTGCCGCACATAATGTACAAGCTCCGCCAGCGTGAGCCGACCGGCATATTGCACGTGGCCGCGATCGACCGTGTAGCAGAGCGCCCTCACCTGTCGCTTGGATGCATCTTCCAGTTCGATGCGCCGCGTGGTCTCGAGATAAACTGAGGTGACCTGCTCGCGCCCGCGCAAGTAGGCGATGGTCTTCTCGCGCGCCGCGGCGGCGACCCGATAGGCAATGCCCCGGCACATGCCGCCGCGATCCAATCCGAACACGAGGCCCGGCCGCTCCGGCGTGCCGCGATGAACAAATGAATACACGCACAGGGCCCGATGCAGCCCCTTCAGGCGCGCGGGCACGCGTTCGAGAGCATCAAAACCGGGGCGCCACATCAGCGACCCATAGCCAAACACCCAGAGGTCGCCGGTTTCGTGCTCGTCGATTGCAGCCATCTCGCGTGTTGACTCGTCCTGCTAGCCGGGTTCGCCTAGCAGCCCAGCCAGCGCGGCACAATGGTGACCCAAGAGGTTGCCAGAGGTCTTGGAAACGCCGCACTCTGCGGGCGAAAAGGGACAAATGGCATCTGAATCGCCGTTCCGCATGATGCAACCGGACCGCCAGCGTGTGCGACGGCGCGCCGCTCCGCGCCGGCGCGGCCGGAACTTTCTGTTGCTGACCCTCTTGGTCGTAGTGCTCGCGGCCGGTTGGTGCGGCGCTTGGTACTACGCCGCTTCGGTGGCCGACAGCACGCTTGCCGGCTGGGTGGAGCGCGAAGCGGCGGCCGGCCGGGTCTACAATTGCGGTTCCCAGGACATTACCGGGTTCCCGTTCCGCATCCAGGCGCACTGCGCCGAAGCCAGCGCGGCGCTCAAGACAGTGCAGCCGCCATTCACCGTCGCCGCGAACGAAGTGACCTTCACGGCGCAGGTGTACCATCCGACCTTGCTGGTCGGCGAAGTGACCAGTCCAGTCACGGTGCAGGCGCCGGGCGACGCGTCGCCGAGCTTTGTCGCCACGTGGTCGCTGGGGCGGCTGAGCGTCAGCGGATTTCCGCCTAATCCCGACAGCGTCGCGGTCGACATCGACCAACTGCATCTCGATCACGGTGCCGGCGCCAACGCCGTCACCTGGTTCGCGGCAGACAACACGCAGCTCAACGCCCGGATCGTTGCCGGCGCTGCGAACAACAATCCGATCATCGATGTCGTCCTGCATTTCACGTCAGCCATCGCACCGACCTTGCATCGTGTGACCGCCGATCCGTTGCAGGGCGACATCGAGGTGGTGATCCGCGGCTTGAAGGATCTGTCGCCCAAACCGTTGGCCGAACGCTTCCACGAGATGCAAGCGAACGGCGGCAATATCGAGATCAAGGCGCTGCGGTTGGAACGTACGGATGCGGTCGTTGTCGGCGCCGGCACGATCACCGTCAACGATCACGGCAGGCTCGACGGCGCCGTCAACGTCGCCATCGCGGGCATCGAGAATATCGTGCCGCTCTTGGGCCTCGACCAGTTGATCGGTCAGGGCATCGATCGCATGACCGGAGCGAACGGCCAACCCGGACAAGGACTCGCCGCGCTCGACCGCCTGGTGCCAGGACTGAGCGGCGTGGTTCGCCAGGGCGCAACTACGAGTGTGATCGACAATCTCAAGAAGATGGGCCAGCCGACAGAGATCGACAAAAAGCCCGCCACGATACTGCCGCTGCGCTTTTCCGACGGTTCGGTTTATCTGGCAATGATCCGCGTCGGCTCGATACCGCCGCTGTTTTAGAACCTCACCGCTTGCGGTTGGCGTGCCAGCCAACATGAGCGTCGGGCACCGAATCCGTCGACGCAAAATACGGCTTGATGTCGAGCAGCGGCGTGTTGTCGAGGCAATCGAGTCCGACCACCGAGAGCGTGTTGCCATCGATGCGCTCAAGCCGCGCCACTGACAGCGCGATGGGATTGGGCCGCGCCGGTGAGCGCAGCGCGAAGGTGCCGTTTCGCTCCGCGTAGTGGCGAGGCGACTGCACCACGAGGTCGCGCCGCGCCTGGTCCATCCAATAAAGCACGATGACGTGGCTCGCGGTCTCCAAGCCGCTGAGCCCTTTCGCCCATCGCGGGTCCACGACGATCGTGCATACCGCGTCCGACTCGCGCGCGTTCTTGGGACACTCGTTGCGCTCGCGCCACGGCGTATGGATGCGGCCGATGAAATAAAGCGAAGCGTCGAACCGCTCCGGTAGCTCTGTGGGGATCTCGCCCTCGCGTAGGCCGTAAGACGTGCCGCCCGCTGCGGCCTCGCCCGGTGAATCGTTGCTTTTCGCGACCTCGGCCATGAGGGCAGGTTCGCATGCGCACCCTGCGGCCGCCAAGAGCTGCGGATGGCTTGCCGTGCAGACGGCTTCTACCTGCCGTCCCGCGGTAAATGGGCTATGTCCCACCCTGCTCATTGCCAAGCTCACTTAATCGTATAAAGATATCTTTATGTCGACTCACCAGACTGACAGCCAGCTCGGCTTTCCAGCGCTGACCGCGACCCTCAAAGCGGCGGCGGAAGGCACGCGCCTGCGGATTCTGACGCTGCTGGCGGAGACCGAACTCACGGTTTCCGACCTCACCGAAATCCTGCGCCAGTCTCAGCCGCGGCTGTCGCGCCATTTGCGGCTTTTGGCCGAGGCCGGGCTGGTCGAGCGCTTCCGCGAAGGCTCGTGGGCATTTTTCCGCCTGGGCGAACACGGCAGCTCTGCCGACATCGCCCGCACCCTCATCGCCCGGCTCGACGCCAACGACCCGGTCATCGCCCGCGACCGCGAACGGCTGGTTGCCGTGCGCAGCGCCCGCGCCGCCGCCGCACAAACTTATTTCCGCGGCCACGCCGCGGAATGGGACCGCATCCGCAAGCTGCACGTCGCCGACGCCGCCGTAGAGGAAGCGGTCCGCGCGGCGCTTGCCGACAAGCCGATCCGCGCGCTGCTCGATCTCGGCACCGGAACCGGGCGCATGCTCGAACTGTTCGCGCCTGAGATCGAGCGCGGCATCGGCCTCGATCTGTCTCTCGACATGCTGGCGCTCGCCCGCGAGCGGCTCGATCGCGCCGGCCTCAAACATTGCAGCGTACGTCACGGCGATATCTACGACCTGGTGCTGCCGCGCGATTCCTTCGACGTGGTCATTATTCATCAGGTGCTCCACTTCCTCGACGACAGCGCCCGCGCCATCCGCGAAGCCGCGCGTGTGCTGCGGCCGGGCGGCCGGCTGCTGGTCGTCGATTTCGCTCCGCACGATCTCGAATTCCTGCGCGAGCAACACGCCCATCGCCGCCTCGGCTTCGCCGCCGAGACAGTGAGCCAATGGCTGGAAGCCGCGGGCCTCGATGTGATGCGTCAGCAGACATTGCCGCCGGAGCCGGAAGGAAAGATCGCGGTTTCGCTCTGGCTCGCCCGCGATCCGCGCATCGTGCTGGCTGCGTCCACGCGCGAGGTGGCCTGATGAGTGCAGCACCGAGAGCGAGCCGCTTCGTACGCGCCGGTACCCCGCGCAGCATTCGCGTATCGTTCGAATTCTTTCCGCCCAAGACCGCGGAAATGGAGCAATCGCTGTGGGAAGCGATCGCGCGCCTGGCCCCGCTCGAGCCCAATTTCGTCTCGGTCACCTATGGCGCCGGCGGTTCGACGCGCGAGCGCACTCACGCGACCGTCAAACGCATCCTCACCGAGACCATGCTGACGCCGGCGGCGCATCTGACCTGTGTTGCCGCGACCCGGGCGGAGATCGATGCGGTGATCGCCGGCTATGCCGAAGCCGGCGTGCGCCACATCGTGGCGCTGCGCGGCGATCCGCCGTCGGGGGCGGGAGAGCGCTACGTGCCGCATCCCGGCGGATACCGTAACGCCGCCGATCTCGTCGCCGGCATCAAGCGCCACGGCGATCTTGAAGTTTCGGTTTCCGCCTATCCGGAAAAGCATCCGGACAGTCCTTCGGTCGAAGCCGACATCGACATGCTCAAGGCCAAAGTCGATGCCGGCGCGAGCCGCGCCATCACCCAGTTCTTCTTCGAGAACAGCCTCTACTTCCGCTATCTCGACCGCGTGCGCGGCCGCGGCATCCAAATCCCGATCGTGCCGGGCATATTGCCGGTGCAGAACTTCAAGACTACGAAAAATTTCGCTGCACGCTGCGGCGCCTCGGTGCCGGCGTGGCTCGCCGAACGCTTCGACGGGCTCGACAACGATCCGGCAACCCGCAAGCTGATCGCCGCCGCCGTCGCCGCCGAACAAGTGCTGGACCTCGTCGACCACGGCGTTACCGATTTCCACTTCTACACAATGAACCGCGCCGATCTCGTCTACGCGATCTGCCATTTGCTCGGCCTGCGGCCGGCCCCGCAGGAAACGGGCGCTCACGTCCATGTGGAGAAGGAGCGGGCGTAGCCAATGAGTAAATCCGTTCCCAAATCCATTCCCAAAGCTATTCCCGCGTCCGCGGCTGAAGCGATGCTGCGCCGGTTGGCGGCGGAGCGCATTCTTGTTCTCGACGGCGCCATGGGCACCATGATCCAGGCGCTTGGCCTCGACGAGGACGGCTATCGCGGGGCGCGCTTCGACGCCTGGAACCGCGAGGTGCGCGGCAACAACGATCTGCTCAATCTCAGCCGGCCGGATTCCGTGCGGGCGATCCATCTCGCCTATTTCCGCGCCGGCGCCGACATCGTCTCGACCAACACATTCTCGTCGACCCGCATCGCGCAGGCCGACTACGGCATGGCGGAGATCGCCTACGAGCTGAACGCCGAAGGCGCGCGGCTGGCACGCGAGGCTGCGCGCATCGCCGAGAATGAGGATGGCCGGCCGCGGTTCGTCGCCGGCGCGATCGGGCCAACCAATCGCACCGCCTCGATCTCGCCGGACGTGTCCAATCCCGGCTTTCGCGCCATTTCGTTCGACGAACTGCGCATCGCCTACAGCGAACAAATTCGCGGGTTGATCGTCGGCGGCGTCGATCTCCTGCTCATCGAAACCATTTTCGACACGCTCAACGCCAAAGCCGCCATCTACGCCATCGCCGAAATCGCCGAGGAGCGCGGCATCCACGTGCCGACCATGATCTCGGGCACGATCACCGATCGCTCCGGTCGCCTCCTGGCGGGGCAAACGCCCGAGGCATTCTGGAATTCCGTCGCGCACGCGGCGCCCGTTACGATCGGGTTCAACTGCGCGTTCGGCGCCCGGCAGATGCGCGCGCACATCGCCGAGCTTGGCCGCGTCGCCGACACGCTGATCTGCGCCTACCCGAATGCCGGTCTGCCCAATGAGTTCGGCCACTATGACGAAGGCCCAGACGCGATGGCGGCGCAGATCGGCGAATTCGCCGCTTCCGGCCTGGTCAATATCGTCGGTGGCTGCTGCGGCACCACGCCGGCGCACATTCGCGCCATCGCCGACGCGGTCGCCGGCAAGGCGCCGCGCGCGATCCCCGAGATCGCACCGCGGCTGCGGCTCTCCGGCCTCGAAGCCTTCACGCTGACGCCGCAGATCCCGTTCGTGAATGTGGGCGAGCGCACCAACGTCACCGGCTCGGCGCGTTTTCGCAAGCTCATCACCGCCGGCGACTTTTCCGCAGCCCTCGCCGTCGCGCGCGATCAGGTCGAGAGCGGCGCACAAATCATCGACGTGAACATGGACGAGGGCCTGCTCGATTCCGAAAAGGCCATGACCACGTTCCTGCACCTGGTGGCGGCGGAGCCCGACATCGCGCGCGTGCCAGTGATGATCGATTCCTCGAAGTTTTCGGTGATCGAGGCCGGGCTGAAATGCGTGCAGGGCAAGGCGGCGGTGAATTCGATCTCGCTCAAGGAGGGTGAGGACGCTTTCATCCGCCACGCCCGCATCGTGCGCCGCTACGGCGCCGCGGTCGTGGTCATGGCGTTCGACGAAGCCGGACAGGCCGACACCTTGGAGCGCAAGACGGCAATCACCGCGCGCGCCTACGACATTCTGGTCAATCGCGTCGGCTTTCCGCCCCAAGACATCATCTTCGATCCGAACATCTTCGCGATCGCCACCGGGATGGAGGAGCACAACGGCTACGGTGTGGCTTTCATCGAAGCTGCGCGCTGGATCAGGCAGAACTTGCCGCATGCGCATGTGTCGGGCGGCGTCTCGAACATGTCGTTCGCGTTCCGCGGCAACGAACCGCTGCGCGAGGCGATGCACTCGGTGTTTCTCTATCACGCCATCGCGGCCGGAATGGACATGGGCATCGTCAATGCCGGCCAGATCGCGGTCTATGACGACATCGAGCCGAAGCTGCGCGAAGCCTGCGAGGACGTGGTGCTCAATCGCCGCGCCGACGCGGCCGAGCGGCTCCTGGCGATTGCCGCGCAGCACCGCGGTTCGACCAGGGAAAAGAAGGAAGCCGATCTTTCCTGGCGCGAATGGCCGGTGGAAAAGCGCCTGGCGCACGCGCTGGTCCACGGCATCACCGATTTCATCGCCGCAGACGTGGAGGAGGCGCGCATAAAAGCGCCGCGCCCGCTTGCGGTGATCGAAGGGCCGCTGATGGACGGCATGAACGTCGTCGGCGACCTGTTCGGCTCGGGCCGGATGTTCCTGCCGCAGGTGGTCAAGTCGGCGCGGGTGATGAAGCAGGCCGTTTCCCACCTCATGCCGTTCATGGAGCAGGACCGCGACGGGCGCGCGCACACCTCGTCGAACGGCAAGATCGTGCTCGCTACCGTCAAGGGCGACGTACACGACATCGGCAAGAACATCGTCGGCGTCGTGCTCCAGTGCAACAACTACGACGTGGTCGATCTCGGCGTCATGGTACCGGCGGAGAAGATTCTGCAAGCGGCGGTGACCGAGCAAGCTGATATCATCGGCCTCTCCGGTCTGATCACGCCGTCGCTCGACGAAATGTGCCACGTTGCGGCGGAGATGGAGCGGCAGGGCTTCGATGTGCCGCTGCTCATCGGCGGCGCCACCACGAGCCGCGTGCACACCGCGGTGAAGATCCATCCCAATTATCGCCGCGGCCAGGCCGTTTATGTCAACGATGCAAGCCGCGCCGTGGGCGTGGTTTCGTCGCTGCTGTCGCGCGAGGCGCGCACGCGCGTCGTCACCGACATTCGCGCCGAATACGGCCGCATTGCCGCAGCCCACGCGCGCGGCGAGGAAAATAAGCGGCGCGTTGCGCTCTCGGATGCGCGCGCCAATGCGCTCAAGATTAATTGGTCCGGCAGTTACGCGCCGCCTGTGCCGCAATGGCTCGGCGTGCGCGGCGTTGGCGACGTCCCCATTGCCGAACTCATCGACTACATCGACTGGTCGCCGTTCTTCGCCACCTGGGAGCTCACCGGCAAATATCCGGCGATCCTCGACGATCCGGCGGCCGGCGAAGCGGCGCGCAGCCTGTTCGCCGACGCGCAGGACATGCTGGCCCGCATGGCCGCCGAGCGCTGGTTCCGCGCCTGCGCCGTCGTCGGATTTTTCCCAGCTAACAGCGAAGGCGATGACATTCTGATATTCGCCGATGAGGCGCGCCACGAGCCGGTTGCCGTGCTGCATACGCTGCGCCAGCAATTGGCGCGCCGCGAGGGCCGCGCCAACGTCGCGCTCGCCGACTTTATTGCGCCGCGCGCCAGCGGACTTGCCGACTATATCGGCGCGTTCGCGGTCACTGCCGGTATCGGCGAGGACGCGGTGGTCGAGCGCTTCAAGCGCGCCAATGACGATTACTCGTCGATCATGGCCAAGGCGCTGGCCGATCGCCTCGCCGAAGCGCTGGCCGAACGCACGCATCAGCGCGCGCGCCGGGAATTTTGGGCCTATGCGCCCGACGAAGCGCTGCCCAATAGCGAGTTGCTCGGCGAAAAATATCGCGGCATCCGTCCGGCGCCGGGCTATCCGGCGCAACCCGACCACAGCGAGAAGGCAACGATCTTCCGGCTGCTCGACGGCGAACGCGCGATCGGCGTGAAGCTCACCGAAAGTTTTGCCATGTGGCCCGGCGCGTCAGTCTGCGGCCTCTATTTCAGCCATCCCGAAAGCCATTATTTCGGCGTGGGACGCATCGAGCGCGACCAGGTCGAGGATTACGCCAAGCGCAAGGATTGGACGATCGAGCAAGCCGAGAAGTGGCTCGCGCCGATCCTCAATTACGATCCCGTTGGTGCGCGTAACGCCGCGGAGTAAGCGCATTCGTTCTCGCGGCGCATCGCGCCCGAGTCATGCGCAAGCCAGCCCAAACAAAGCCTCGCCTCAGAACCCGACCTTCGTCAGATAAATCCGGTGGTGGTGACCGGCTCCATCACGATCGAGTCTGAAGTCGTAGCTCGGATGGAGCCAACGGGTCCGGCCCGAAGTGGCCGGCCCGATGACAGGCTCCACGAAATCCGGGATCATCGTGTCAAGCTCGCTCGCCGCTCCCGGGTTTCGCTTCGCTCACCCGGGCTACAAAAGAAAAGGAAGCGGAACGCCGACAGGCGCAAACTTCCAAACCTCCGCGCCATACGGGCGCGGCTCGCACCCAGCGGGGTGCGCACGCCTACCGGCGTTCCACCACGGCGCTTGCGGCAGCGACCGAACGCCACCGCTCAACTCCAGCACGAGCTTCCTGGGACCTGGCTAAAGGGCGGGCGTTACCCGCCCCCGCCTGTCCCAGTCCAGCGGGTACACCCGCGGACCGGTCATGATGCCGGCCGGTCGTTTTCGCCGAAGCCGCCCGAGCGCAGAGGCGACGAGCCTCTGCCCGCGGGAACCGCACTCGCTCCGCCAACCGGAGTGATCGGCTGGCGTCCTTCACGTGAGCGAGATTTGATTCACAGCAAAAGGTAACTGACAGTAGGATATATGTCAAGGTGAGGGTCTCTGAAGATGTGACGAGCAGCTTCGTTACTTAGTAGCCGACCCGTTCGCTCCCTGCAGACTTATCGCGACCTTACGAAAGCGTTCGATAGCGGTTTCCAGACTCTCGACGATTTCAGCGGCGATCTCGTCGGGTGGTGGCAACAGGTCGGGATCGTCCCGCGTATCGTCCTTGAGCCAGAAGATATCGAGGTTCAGCTTGTCGCGATTGATGAGTTCGGCATAGGCGTATTTGTGGAAACGCTCGCTTTCTTTCCGTTTGGCGAGATTATCGGCGCGATAGCAAGCGACGAAATCGTCAAGATCGGCGCGCTTCATCGGCCGTTCCTTCAGGGTGAAGCGCTGATTGGTGCGGAAGTCATAAATCCAGAGGACTTTAGTCCAGGGCGTCTCCGACGCCGGCTTCCGGTTGAAGAACAACACGTTGGCCTTGACGCCCTGCTTGTAGAAAATCCCTGTCGGCAACCGCAACAATGTGTGGAAATCGTAATTGTCGAGAAGGCGCTTGCGGATGTCGGCGCCGGCGCCTTCGAACAGCACATTATCGGGTAGCACTACGCCGCAGCGCCCATTGATGTTGAGGATCGACATGATGTGCTGGAGGAAGTTGAGCTGTTTGTTGCTCGTGGTCTTGATAAAATCCTCGCGGTTATATTCCTCACGCTCGGTCTCGACGTCGCCGTCGGCGCCGACGATCTTATAGCCTTGTTTCTCTCCGAACGGCGGATTGGTCAACACAACGTCGTAGTGGCCGATGACCTTGTTGAGCGCGTCGGCGCGCACGATAGGGTCTTTGTCGCGCGCCGCGCCGTGGAGGTACATGTTCATGGCACATAACCGCACCACCTCAGGCACAATGTCGATGCCGGAGAGGTTGCCGCGCGCTCGCAACTGTGCGCGGCGATCGCCGGCCTTTTTCATGCGCTCCCAGGCGGCGAGGAGGAAGCCGCCGGTGCCGCAGGCCGGGTCGTGCACGGTCTCGTTTGGCTTCGGATCGATGACCGTAGTCATCGCGTCAATCAGCGTGCGTGGCGTAAAGTATTGTCCGGCTCCGCTTTTGACTTCGGCCGCGTTGCGTTCAAGGAGCCCCTCGTAGATCGTACCTTTGGTGTCAAGGTCGAGGCCGAGCCAGGTTTCCTCGCCGATCATTGTTACAAGCCGGCGGAGCTTTGCCGGGTCCTGGATTTCGTTCTGGGCCTTCAGGAACAAGCCGCCGATCAGGCCGTCGTGGCGCGACAATTTCTCCAGAATTTGTGAATAGCGCGTGGCAAGCGCCTCGCCCTGCAAATCCTTGATCGCGTTCCAGCGGCAGTCGACTGGTAGTCCCGAAGGCTCGCCGAGCTGCGAAGCCGCCTCATCGTCCATTTTGAGAAACAGCAAGAACGAGATTTGCGAAATATAGGCACCGTAATGCACGCCCTCGTTGCGTAGCACGGTGGCGTAATTCCAGACTTTTTGGACGAGGGAGGATTGATTCATTTGAGCCTACTCGGCGGGTATGGACGCGCGGCGCGCATGTCTCTTGGAGCGGAAGTAGGTGGGCTGTCTGTTCTGTTCGCTCAGCCGCGCGAGTAGCCGCTCTGCCGGCTCATCCCGTGGGTCTTGCTTGACAAGGCGACCTTCAAAGGCGGCTTTGAGGGCGGACTGGTTAAGCGATGCGGCGGTGCGATCCGCACCTTCAAGTGCAATACCTCCATCGTCACGAGCCTCGTTGCACTCTTCGAAGATTGTGATTGCCCTTTCGATCTCGCTCCGGGGCGGTATGGGAATGGCAATCCTGGCGATGTTTTCTTGTGTAATATTGCGCATTGATAGCTGATTGCCACTTGCATAATGCTCAATTTGATAGCGACCAACCGGAGATTTCAGACAAAGCTCGATCCATCGATCAAATCCATTAATAACCCGCAGGCGGAGTACCTTGTCGCTGAGGAAAAGTCGGCGCCTACACGATTTAACAATTACCGGAGCCCCTACCAATTCAAGCGTGTTAGCGCGCGACATTAATAGTCACCAGGGCGTATAAGATCGTTTTCATCTATCGGGGCGTCTGCCGGCAGCGTCTTGCTCTCCATCTCGTTAAACTCGTCCCAAGTTACGGCACTTATTTTGACAATTCCGGTTTCGCCCTCTTTTGG
>JBAUYV010000023.1:0-3794 GCA_049584975.1 Xanthobacteraceae bacterium
GGGGGCCTTCCGCCCCCGTGCACCCCACGACGAGGAACCCGGCCCGGTTCCTGCGACCTCTCCCAACCGTGCGCCGGTTGGATACGCGGCCAGGCTTTCGCGCCCGGCCCCACGACGAAGGAGCGCGCCCCCGCCCCCTCGACCCCTCCCAACCGTGCGCCGGTTGGATGCGTGGCAACGGCCTGTCCCGTTGCATCGACATTCGGGGCCTTGCCCCAAAACCCCGCGTCAGGCTTTCGCGCCCGACACCACGAGCAGGAGCGCGGCCCCTGCACTCCGATCCATGACCGGCCCACTCGACGAGCGAGGGGAGGGGATGGTTGCGCCCGTGATCTATTTGCCTGACGAGTCGCAGCCCGAGCCGTCGCCGCCAAGACCGCAGCCAGGACGCCGCACCGGGCGGATGAAAGGACGGCATTTTGGCCCGCGTCCGGTTGCCGATCCACGCACGGCCTGGCTCACCGCCCGATGCACACCCGCTTTTCGGGCCGCTGTTCTCGCCGCCGCCGACGAGGCCGGGGTGAGCCTGGCCGACTACATGCACGAACGGCTTGGCGGGCAGCCGAGCCGCCGCGCGCGGGGTAAGTGCGGTCCCGATACCGAATGGCGGGTGAAGATGCTGGCGGCTATGGGGCGGAGCGGCAACAACCTCAATCAACTGTTGCGGCGCGTGAATAGCTACGATTTTCGCGGCCATCCCGAACTCGTGGCGATGCAGGGCGCGATGAAAGCCGCCCACGCAGCGCACCGGGAATTGTGCGAGGCGATCATGTCCGAATTGGGCGTCTAGCCCATGCCCATCATCATCAACGGCGGCAGCTACAGCGCCGGTGGATGGTGGTCGAAGCATTTGCAGAAGGCCGAGACCAACGAGCGCGTTGAGGTTGTCGGGTTCGACAATCTGAGCGCCGACACCATCCCCGACGCCTTCCGCGAGATGGAAGCCCTTGCGGCGGGGACCCGGTGCAAAAACTACTTCTACCAGGCCAACATCAACCCGCGCGCCGACGAGCATTTGACGCCGGCGCAGCGGGACGAGGCGATTGAAACGCTCGAACGGAATCTCGGGCTTACCGGCCAGCCGCGCTTTGTGGTGGAGCACCAGAAGGAGGGGCGGACGCACTGGCATGTGGTTTGGTCGCGGATCGACACCGACAAGATGCAGGCGATTCCGGACTCTCTCACCGCCGCCATTCACGAGCGCACGTCGCGCGAACTCGAGATCCGCTTCGACCTCGAGCGCGGCCAGAGCGTCCTTGTGCCGAACCGCGAGCACGAGCGGCCCGAGCGCCGCCCGCAGAAGAATGAGACATTCCGCTCCGCCGAAACCGGCGTTGATCTCGAAACCGTCAAAGCCGACGCCCAGGCGGCGCGGCAGCGGGCCGACAACGGGCAGAGTTTCCGGGCGGCGCTTGAGGCGTCCGGCGATTATGTGCTGGCGCGCGGCGACCGGCGCGATTTCGTCATCATTGACCGCCTCGGCGACGATCACAGCCTGGCGCGGCGGCTTGGCATGAAAGCCGCCGAGCTCCGCGCCTACATGGCTGATCTCGACCCCGCGAGCTTGCCGAGCGTTGACCAGGCGAAAGCGATGCAGGCCGCGCGGGAAGCCGTGCGGGAGGCTGCGCGCGGGGCGCAGGAGAGGGAGCAACACGGGCGGGCGGCAGACGGGCAGGGCAGGGAGGACAGGCCCACCAGCAGCGGCCCGCAAAATGCTCCGCAGCCGGACTATGCCGCCGCCAAAGGACGGCGCGACGACATTCGACCCGACCACCTCGCCAGCGAGCGGGCGGCGCAGCCCGTGCAGGAGATCGGAGAAGTCGCTGAGAACGCCATCGACACCGCCGATCGCGCGGCAACCGGGATGCTCGGCGGCGCGGCAAAGTTGGTCGGGCGCATGGCCGAGGCGCTCGCCGACATGATTTCACCGACGCCTCCACCGACCAAGGAACAGGTGCAGCAGCAGCAACGCGCCGAGGCCGAAGCCGCACCGATACGCGAGGCCGTGCGCAGCAAGGCCGAGTGGGAAGCCTGGTTGCAGGAGCAATTGCAGGACGATTTGCGACGGCGCATGCGGCACCGGGAAGAGGGATACGACCGCGACGACGACTACGGCGGACGGGAACGAGAACGAGAACGATAAGACCTCCGCCACTGGCCGAGCGGCGGCGGCAACCCAACGAGGCCCGCCGACCGGAAGGCCGATCACCCGGCTGTTTCGCGCCGCCTGGCAGATATTGCTCGGCGACGACGCGCCGCAGCCGATTAAGCCGAAGAAGCGCCGCGAGGACGGCGACGGCGACTTTCATAGGCTGGCGGCAAAATTCTTGCGGCGCTTGAAGGCGCGCAGGCTCGAACGGTTCAGGACGGCAGCATGGAGGGTCTTGCGGTTTGTCCGCATCATCCGGCTATCGCGCGCGGAATGGGGCGCGGCGGACGCGCATTTGCAAACGACGCTCAATCTGTTCGACCAGCCCGGCAGCCGCGCGTCACACCGCGTCAGCGAAAACGCCGTTCGCAGTCATTGTCAGCCGACCGAAAATAGAAATTCACTAGGATTGTGAGCTTTGCTATCAAGAGGCATGTCATCTGACAATAAATAACCAACACATACGGCTTTTGCTTTCTCGCGGCAGGGCAGGAAATACGGTAGACTGCTTGAATGCGGCAGCGGGCGTGTTGACCGGCAAAGTAATCTTGTTCATGTGTTCATGGATCGAGGCCCGATCATCGGATACACCGGCTATATTGTCTTGTCGCCCATCGGCGCAGCCCCGCCGAAGGTCGAGCCGCCGACTTCGGACGAAATCGACGACGAGGACGACCGCCCTTCGCAAGATGAAAGGTGATGGTGATGAAGCTGTCGATCATCATCGCCACCCGGAACCGCGCCCATGCGATTGTAGGTTGTCTCGACAGCATCCCGCCCGCTTTCGCCAAGGCGGGGCCACTCGACGCCGAGATTGTCGTGGTCGATAACGGCTCGACCGACAATACGTTTCAGATCGTCACGCAATGGGCTGCGCGCTCCCCTTACCCCGTGCGCGTGCTGTCCGAACGAAAGCCCGGTCTGTCGCGCGCGCACAATCGTGCCTTGCTTGCAGCGCAGGGCGAGTTTCTCGCCTTCACTGACGACGATTGTCGACTGACCGAGGATTATGTCGCCGACCTTTTGCGCCACCACGCCGCCGACAGCGAGCCAGTATTGCGCGGCGGGCGCATCGAGCTTGGTGATCCGGCGGACTTGCCGTTGACCATCAAGACGACCCCGGAGCCGATGCAATGGAGCCGCCGCCTCAACTCGGCGCGGCACCAACCGATCACCGGCCAAATCAACGGCTGCAACATGACCATGCCCCGCGTCATTGTCGAAAAGGTCGGCCCCTTCGACGAGCGTTTCGGGCCGGGCGGGGTCATCAGTTCCGGCGGCGACAGCGATTATCTGTTTCGAACCTACCTTGCGGGTTTCACGCTCGCCTATGTGCCCGACATGACGGTAGTTCACCATCACGGCAGAAAGACCGCCGCCCAGGGCCGGAGATTGCTGCAAGGTTATCTGATCGGCACAGGAGCGGTATTCGCCCGACACACTCCGGAGCACTTCAACTTTTGTCGCCCGTTCCTTTGGGACTGCAAAAATGCCGTCAAAGAAATCTTGGCAGGCGGGAGCAGCACGACCACGCTCGATTACTTTTCCCACCGCGACAAGGTGGTCTACGCCGTGCGCGGCGCGCTTCGCTACATCTTTATTGCTAGTCACAAGACTACACGCACGCTTTGGGACGAGGAGCAAC
>JBAUYV010000024.1:0-9084 GCA_049584975.1 Xanthobacteraceae bacterium
CCGGTATCGTTATGCGGCTTTTTTTGCTGTGATCTTGTTCTTTGCGAAAACCGTTAGTTTCTCAACGAGGGGTGTCAGGTCATAACCTATTCGATAGGCCATATTGGCCCCGCCTTTTACTTTTCTCATTAGTCCGCGCTCGCGCATTCGCGACAAAGAGCGGTGAACACTTCGTTCGCTGACCCCCATTCGCGTGGCGATTGTTTGCGCCTTTGGGAACGGCCAACTATCCGGCTCGTACCAATGAGCCATGACATGCAGCAGCACGTTCAAATCCTCACTGCGTAGCCCAAGCTCTACTTGATGGAAGAGCAGCATGTTGGAGAGCGGCTGATAGCCGGCATCCGCAACGATTCCCAACCGATCGCGGATGCGACCAGCGGTAGTTGGTTCAGTGCGTGGGCGTGATGGAAACGTCATGTTCGGAAGAAAACTACGAAAATCTGTAAGAGTCTATCCTCTTATTCTTTCACAGACATAATTGTCGTATTTTTCTTCTTACTCCCTTGACCTGTTGTGCGAACAATTGTTCATGTTTTGTTCCAATGGCGATTGAAACCATAGGCGAGGCCTACTCCCTCGGTTGGCGCGTCACGGCGCGCTGCGTCCGCGGCCGTGCGGACGGACCTCAATCCAAGTCCAGCCGCGAGTGCATCTATCGAAAGGAGCTGGACCTGGAGACGTTGGTGTGGACACGGGGCAGGGCGTTCCCACTATCGAGGCTTGAGAGCCGGCTGCGCTGTCCGTGCTGTGGCTCGCGCAACGTCGTCGTGCTATTTCAACCGCCGGCCAACGTCGCAGCTCAGCGCCGCTAGTACCCAATGAGTACCCAGTACATGCGATGCGAAGCTAAGCCGTTGAAAATTCTAAAGCGCTCGTAGCTCAGCTGGATAGAGCACCAGACTTCGAATCTGGGGGTCGTGAGTTCGAATCTCTCCGAGCGCGCCAATGATTTCAATGACTTAGTGAAATGCGCGCTCGTCTGCCCGACGGCTGAAGTAAACGGCAAGGTAAACATCCGGATTAAAAGCGCTGTCCGTCTCATTTCCGGCAGAGATGGCGTTGCAGCGGGTTTGCGGGCGCGCCGCCGTGGAGACACCGCGGACGTGCTGAATTCGCTGTACGCCCGACTGTGCCGGATCACGCGGGACCGGCCGTTCCCGCAATTAGCTCTTCCCCCCGCCGCCTTTCCGTCCGCGTGCCTCTGCTACAAAGCGCTTCGCCGGCCCTCTCCAGACGTGGTGCAATGCCACCAAATCACCGCCATTTGTGACGATCTCGATCGAAGCCAACAGCACGGCAGGCTCTAACCTCTCATCGGCGATGGACGTGAAGAACACTTTCTCGTCGATGAAGTTAAAAGGATTGGTGAAATGACGAACGCTCTTAAATGTGATGCCGGTATCGTCGAGGACCATTCGCTCAGGAAAAAGTAGACGGGTGATGTTCCCATGAAACAGAGCCCAGAGCAGGCTGGAACGCACTTTGATGACGGGGTCTTTGTTTGCCACGAAGGACCTCCTCCCTTGCCGTCCCAATCCCGACTTTCGGCATAATCGTTCAATCTGAGCAAGTCAGACAGGCTGGTTTTTGACTAAGTCAATTGGTGCGTTTTAGGTCGTCCCCATTATCCACAACCGTTGACGGTCAGAAACCGAGAACCTCACCTACCCGTTGTGTTAGGTTCCCTCTCTCTCTTTATCTGGGAGGTGGGTTATGAGGGCCTATACCCGACGCGGATTTACAGCGGCTACAAGCAGCGCTGTGTTGATGTCGCCTGTCCTGCTCACGTCGTGTGCGCCGAATCCGGCGGAACTTAAACTCATTCTCGAAGCTCTTGAGTTTGTGTTCACTGTGTGGACCGAAGTTGATTCTCGTGGCGCGGTAAGGTGGACCGATGAAGCGACCAAAGCCGTCAATCACGTATTGGATACGTCTGTCGGTATGACCGACGAACTAAAGCAACTAAATATTCCAATCAGCACAAAATCCAAACAAGGCATTTCTGACGCCGAGGAAATTTTGAAACACAGGATGGAAGTGTTTGCAGGGCCCATTCTGCCGCTACTTAAGGAATACCAAACCCTCAATGATCCCAAGGATACTCCGAAAAAAAGTGGCGTAGAAGATTTCACTCATAATCTCGAACAGGATGTGTATATGTGCTGCGGGCTTGGCCCTGCCGCGTACCAAACTACCTATACAGCGACAATGGTCGTCAGAGCTGTGTACAAATACCTTGGCCGCACCCCGGACGAGCAGAAGCCGTTCTTTGAGAGGGTCAACAGATATTTCAGTTCGTGGGTAAATGATAAGGTGGATGACTCGCCGGCTGATTTGTTAAAAAGAGAGGAAAGCAAACTCGACCAGCTAGACCAACAGTTGTCTGAGGCCAACAAGAGCAGATGGGAGAAACTCGTTGGCAGCAAAGGACGCGAACGCGATTGGCATCTCAACAACAAAACGCAGCTTGCCCAGGTCTTGGCTCAGCTGAACAATTATCAGGAGTCTTTGGTTGACGTAATTAACGGACGTCGGCTTAAGAATCCAAAATCACGCCATTCATGACGAATGCCTCCTGTCACATTCGCAAGCGCACCTTGCTCGCGCTCGCCGGGTTGCTGGTCAGCACGACAACGGCCTTAGCGAGTGAAGACGTGAACGCCGATGATTGGGCTGTTAGGTGTACCACTGGCCAGCCTCATTGGGTTGGATGGTGCGCCGGAACAGTTGCAAACTTTCTCGAAACGCTTAGTCGGCAAGCCGGTCCGCCACATAGGCTGGTCTGCTGGCAGACTGCGCCCAATCTGAATGACGACAACGTAGACTCGCTCATGGCCCTCGCAAAGGTGGCCACCGATTATCTGCGCTCTAACCCAAGCTATGCCAAGATGCCAGCGCCGGCCTTGATGCTAGCCGCGTTCATGCGCGCATGGCCGTGCGGGGCTGTTGGTCCGTTACGGTAGTGGCGAGAAGTGTGTCGGCATTTCGCGCGCTATGATCACCCATGCCCCAGCAGCACCGACTCTTCCCACCACCCTGGTCGATCGAAGAGCACAACGAGAGCTTCATCATCAAGGATCAGACCGGCCAACCGCTTTGCTATCTGTATTTCGAGGATGAGCCGCAACGGCAAATGTCGATGAAGCGGCTGTCGCGCGACGAGGCGTTCCTGTTGGCGGTGAACTTCGCCAAGCTGCCGAGGGTGGCGCGGCAAATCCTGAAAGACATTCCACGGCCAGCGCATACAGTGAGCGATGATTAAAAGTCAGTCGCTCTACCCCTGAGCTACGGGCCCAAATGCTCGCCTTATCGTCGCGCTTAGGCCGGGCGAGATTCTCGCCCGGCCTTTTCTATCAGTGGATTCAGTGGATAACCGGCCGCTAGTGGGGGGTGGCCGCCATGCCGAGTTCTATCATACGTGGCATTCTGCCCGTTCAGCACGCGCGGGAACGAGATGCCATGCCATCGACAGAACCCGAAGTATTGGACAGGTTTTTGAACTCGCACAGGCCGCAGGACATTGCGTTGCTCGCTTTCGGCCTTTTCGGCAAGCAAAAAGTCGAATGGCAAAAGTTCATTCACCAGCAGTCAAGCCAATGGCCGACTAAAGCCCAAGTAGAGGCTTGGATTTCCAACTTGCCACACGCGACCTACGACGGGTTGTTGAAAGATGCCGAGCAAATGATAACCCGCAGATCGAATCCAATCGCTGAAATGCAAAGAGTAGGAGACGAAATCCTCGCGCAGGTGGCAGTCGCGAACTCGTTTTTCAAACAACTCAGGTTGGCAATCGCCACGTCTGTTCTCACCCCACTAATCGTCGGCGGCCTGCTCTTTGTTGCGGTGAGCTATGAGAAGCTAGGCCCTTACTGGGATAAGTTCGAACAAGAGTTGCGCAACATATTTGTAGCAAAGGCGGCACCAATGCCACCTATGCCGCCTAAATGATCCACAGAACCTCTGAGGTTAGGCCATGGACTGGATAGCAGCTTTGAGCGCGCGGGTTGTTGATTTTATCCAAACTCTTTCCCTCGAACAGGCATTTGTGGTCGTAGGTGCAATATGGGCGACTGTCACAATAATCACTGAGATGTCTAACTGGTCATGGGGGCGTTTTCGAATCGTCGGAGTCCCACGCTGGGTTTTTCATTTTGTGATCGGAGTTGGCATCCTGCTGATCGTTGTGGAGATGTCGGGCGCTATCGCGCCCGTTTTGTTAGGCATCCACAATATGACCTTAGTCACTCAGTGGCTTGGTGGTGGCATACTCGTTCTGGCAGTTCTCTATTTACTCAGTGAACTCTTCGGGAGAAGTTCGTTCAAACCACTAGCGTTTATTGGCTTGCTTACGCCACTTTCCCCTTTGGGAGGAGCCTACGTCCTCGCCGGAAAGGCTGGGTTGCTAGTGCACTTACTTCAGATGGGGCGAGCTTATTTATGAGTTAGGTATCGGCGTTGCCGGTATTTGGGGAAAGCTATGGTCCAGTGCGTTCGATTCTGAATCTTGCGATTTTCGTGTTGTTGGTCGTCGCCTTATTCCCAAATGGCGCACTGGCGGAACGTCAATTCATTCCTCGCGACAAATATCCCGGCCCCTGCGCCTGTCCCAAGAATAAAGCAACAGATGGCCGCGAGTGCGGAAAGCGAAGCGCTTTCTGCAAATGCAATGGCTATGAGCCTCTCGGCTGCTACGATGGCGACGGCGATCCCAAGCGGCGCGAAAGCATACAGCTTCGGGTTTGCGGCTACATCTGCAAATACGATTCGCCATCTGCTCAGCCCGATCCGCCACCTAAGCAAGCACCGCCCCCTAAGGAAGCGCCGCCACCAAAGCCGCTAGTTTACAAATAAAGCAATCCAGGGCGGCGTGCTCGGCACGAACGACGACGCCGAATGACAACAAAAAGCGTCGGGACCAGAAAAACAGGGAGGAGCGTACGCCCTGGCCGCGGTTTTTCGCCCCCAAGGCATAAGGGCTGTGGTATGAACCGCGGAGACCCGACGTAGTTCATTCTGTTTGTTTGCTTCCTCTTACTTACCCTGGCAAATAGAACGGCGGTGGCTCGCTCCGACTGGTGACGAGGCTCATGCACGCGCCGCGGAGCTGATCGGACAATTTCATATGAGCGATCGCGTTCACGATTGATTTGTAGAGCGGTGTGCGCTGCACCTTGATCCACTCGGCGTGAGGTGTGCGATTGCGAACCGCATGCAGTTCTAAAATCGGACTGCGTAACCCGCTGGGGAAGTCGCATTTGAGGACGATCTTCGCGTGATCTTCCAGCATTTCACGCTGAGTTGGCGTCTTGCAGATATCTTGACCGGTCTCGCGTCCCACCTTGTAAAATTTGGCGAGCACCGACTTGTTGCTGAAGTCCGGATTGATGTCGGTGCGGTCGGCCCCGGCAAACTGAGGGTCAACCGCCATCGGGTTTTCGGGCGGGACGGTGTCGCTCATCCACGCTTCGGGGTCGTCGATGTTCGGACTGATACTGTCGGCGGGAGGCGTTGGCCTGCTCGGACGGCTCTGTGCCATCGGATCAAAGAAATCCAAGCGGCGGGAAAGCGAATCCATCAGCGCCGAACCGTCCAATCCCATTTCATCACAACAGGCGCGCACCTGTTGGGCAATTCCGACAACAGACTGCACCCATTTGTAGGAATCTGAAGGGCTAGCTGGAGGCCGCGTCAACAGAGCATTAATGACTCCCTGACGCAGCCTGGTGTCTGGCAAAGAATTCATCACCTCGATCACGTCTTCGGAGATCGTCGGTCCTTGCGTGCCGGGCAAGCGCGAGTTGAGCGGGGGCAGATTGGCGTTGTTATCCGCCACCATTTTGCAACGCCAACGCCGACTCCCGATGACGCAATCTTTGAGATCGCGCCACTCATCGAGGGATGGAAGGCATGGCCGGGTTGCTTCGCCAGCGCCGCGCCAAATTGTTTGTTGAGCCGCGCCTTTTCCAGGTCGTCGTGCTCGATCGGGAAGCGACGCTCCTGTGCGCGCTTGTTCAGATATCCGCTGCCAGGGCGCAGCATGCCAGATTGCAAAAGTTTTCTGATCGTCTCAGAACGTTCCCGCGGTGTCGGATCACTGGCCTCGGCGACCTTCTGCAGTTTTTGGAAGTCCCTAGCGGCCTTCGCCATGTGCTGTTCATAGGCGGTCAACGGCATCGGCATCAGTGCCTCATTGAGGCGATTAGGAAGAAACATGGTCAAAGCTCCATGGTTGATTGCTCATCAGTGAACAAACGCGAGGCCAGCGCCGCCCATTTTCCCATTATTTTGTCGATCTGCGGGATTGTCTCGTGGCTGCGCGGGATCATCGTGCCAACGGTGTTGGCCAAGTTGCCGAGGGGCCGACCGCGAGCGCCCTCGAACTGAAGGTGCATTTGCAGGGCCTTCAAAGCGGTCCGCAGAACCGCCGCACGTTCTTCGAGCGGCCCAAGCATGTCGGCGTATTCGCTTGCGATCTCGACAAGAACCATGTCGCATGCGGATTTGATCCCCTCAATGGCCCGCTGGCTGTCTTCCTGGCACGCTCTCAGTTCGCCGTTCATGCGCGCGAGCGCCCCTGGCACCCTTGGCGACGGCCTCGGCGTGGTGTAGCTCGGCCTTGAGCCGATCAATCTCGGTCGTGTGCGGCAGCTTGGGGGCGGCACCACTACCCGACAGCGCCCAATTCTCGATGAAGGCGGCGTTCTCCGCCTCTAACTCGGTAATTTTTGTTTCAATCGGTTTGGTATCTGCGATGAGATTTTCAACACGACGATGCTCCGTGCTCGCCTATTCGAAAAGGGCCAGCGCGTCCTTGCGGCGCTCGTAGGCCTGCACTAGCCGCTGACGTGCGGGCGACGACTTTTCAGCTTGGGCTGTACTGGTCGCGGGCACGACTGAGAGTGTTGCTTGCTTAATCATTTGCTGACGCCTTTCTTGCCTCGGTCTTGGCCGTTTGCTTTCGGTTTGACCCTTGACTCACCACGCGTCTCAAACCCGAGATAGTGCAAACCTTGAGCAAACTTTGCCGGTGCCTCGAAGCACCCCCGATCGTCAACCAAATACGTCTCGCCATTTCCGGGACTGACGCGGGTTGGCACGTCGCCTGTCCCGACGAATTCGTAGACGATCGTCGGTTCATTTGTTTGTTTGCTCGTCTGTGCTTTCATCAAGCGGGCTCCCTTGCGTTAGTTTTCTTGACGGGCTGGCTCGTCGGCGGCAGGCCATTGTTCTCGGCGATTGCGAGGGCCCGGTTTCGCTCGGCCAGCGCCGTCGCATACTTCTGGTGACAGCCGGCGCCGCACCAAACTTTCGCGCCGTCTGAGATTCGCGTTCCGACAGTTTCCTTCCCGCAGCAGGAACACTTCGGGTTCATCAGCGTCACCCGGCGGCCTTCTTCAGCTTTGGACAGCGCGCCAAAATATGCGTTGCTGAAACTATTTTCATATAGCGCGATCGGCTGCAGGGGATTCTTTGGTGCGTCGTCTTTGTTTGGTTGCTCAGCGTCGGTTGGCGGCGGCGAGCTGGTGCCCTGTTTCGGGTTACCTCTCAGGTAAAACGGAGTTTGACGCGTCGAATGTTGGTCGTCTTCGGCGTCGTCAGGTATGTCCGATACTCGTTCCGCCTCGGAAGCCGCCCATCTGATCGATCCGTCAGCCGCATTTCCCGCAACCAGCGAACAAACCACACCGGCCACCGAGTTCGCGACGTCATCGTGGCCGCCAGGTGCGTGATCGATGCTGTCGCGCCCACCGCGGGCCGTGCGGCGTTCGAGGCTGCACAGTTGAGCGATCAAGCGCAGATGATCGAGCAGTTCGACCTTGCCGCTGTTCAAGATGGGCAATGCGTCGCGGTACAGATCGCTCTTGGTTTTGCCGGCGACTTCATAGGTAATGCCGGCAAAACGAAACTGTTCTCGCGGCGACTCTCCCGCGTATCTGTCGCCCGCAACTGATGTGATGTGGTAGCTCTTGAGCAATGCCGCAAACTCAGTGACCACGTCCTCGGGCGAAAAGGGTGGCTTTTATTGTGCGCCGCGCACAATTTGTGCCGCTTGCGTGCTGCACTGCATCCTAAAATGGAACGGCTGTGCGGCTGCCGCGGACGGAGTTCGACCTACGATCAATAGCCACCGGCTGGATCCTGACGTATCGTTGTTGGTGGAGACGGGCCGCTCAGAAGGCCGCTCCATTCGGGTTGAGGAAATGTCAGGGGAGGTAAGCCATGGCTATGGCAACGGCGACTTTTGGAGGTTTGTCCGAGGCTGAGCACAACGCGCAACTGCGCAAAGCAGTCATCGCTTCGACGGTCGGCACCGCGATCGAGTGGTACGACTTTTTTCTCTATGGCACGGCGGCGGGTCTGGTAAGCTATACTTCCCTAACCAGGACGCGCTCACGGGAACGCTTCTCGCCTTCGGAACCTACTTCATCGGCTTTGTCGGTCGGCCGATCGGGGCCGCGATTTTCGGCCATTATGGCGATCGCATTGGCCGTAAGGCGACGTTGATTGCTACTTTGCTGTGCATGGGACTTGCCACTTTCGCCATCGCCTTCGTGCCGACCTTCGCGTCGATCGGCATCTGGGGCGCCGTGCTGTTGACCGCCTTGCGGGCGCTGCAAGGCATCGGCGTCGGCGGCGAATGGGGTGGCTCGGTGCTGCTGGCAATGGAGTGGTCGCGCACACACGGCCAACGCGGGCTCGTAGCCTCGTGGCCGCAATTCGGGGTCCCTTGCGGGTTGCTCCTGGCGAATCTCGCGATTCTTGCCTTCAGCTCATGGGCTGGCGCCGACTTTGTGACTTGGGGCTGGCGCATCCCGTTCGCGCTCTCGATCGTTCTGGTCGGGGTGGGCTTGTGGATACGGCTCGGCATCCTCGAAACACCGGTGTTCCAGAAACTTCTGGATACCGACAAGATCGAGAAGGCGCCGATCATCGAGGTCATCAAAAAGCAGCCGAAGGAGATCATCCTCTCTGCGTTGCTGCGGATGTCCGAACAGGCGCCATTCTATGTGTTCACTGCCTTCGTCTTCTCCTATGCGGTCGGCACGTTGAAGATGGACCGAAACTTCATCCTTACAGCGG
>JBAUYV010000025.1:0-4058 GCA_049584975.1 Xanthobacteraceae bacterium
GCCTACAGCGTGTCCCGATCGCGTGATCTTTCGTGCGCTCGCCGGACGCCTCTGTGCAGTAGGACCTTAAGCGACGCGGCGCTGTCGCCGCGATCCAAACCTTTTGTCGAAACCTCCAACCAAAAAACGCAAATCGCACCTAGCCGCGCCGGCATTATCCGACGTGATCGCAGCATCGCGCCTCGCGCGCAAAATCGCGCCGCAGCCACACCACTACGCTATTTTAGGTGAATAAGAAGGGCTAGGTCGGTAGGCTTTGCTCCGCGCGCTGCCTTCGGCGCAAATTGATGAGACTGCCCGCGAGGATCGCATCCGCCTGCCTTTCGGTAAGATCATGCTTGACCGCAACTGCTCCCTTGCATTCGAGCGTGATCTCGTGATCGGTCTTGATCGCGCGTCGCAGATCGTGTGCACGCAGAATATCTCCTACACGCAGCCGGTCGTAATCCTGGGGTCGGACGAAGACCAGCGGCAGCACGCCATAATTGATGAGGTTCTGCCGATGAATGCGAGCAAATCCTTTGGCGAGCACGATCCGTAGTCCGAGATCGCGCGGCGCCACTGCCGCATGCTCGCGAGAAGAGCCCTGGCCGTAGTTGAGACCGGCGACGACCGCGTGCCCGCTTGTTGCAGGGAGGGCGCGTGCGCATTCGACGTAAGTCGCATCAACACGTTCGAACGCGAAGTCTTCGATTTTTTGAATGTTCGAGCGATAAGGCAGGACTTTCGCTCCCGCCGGCAGGATCTCATCGGTCGATACGTTATCGCCCATTTTCAGCAGCACCGGAAGTTCGAATGTATCAGGAAGCGGCTCGAACTCGGGCAGCGAGCGGATGTTCGGCCCCTTGACCAGTTCGACCGACCGCGCCGTCTCATCGGGCAGTGGCGCTTCGAGCAAAGCCGTGCTTGTCGTCCCGGGGCTCAACAGGGCCAGATGCGGATAGGGCTGTTGCAGCGAGCGCGGATCGGTGATGCGGCCACGCAACGCCGAGGCAGCGGCCGTTTCCGGCGAGCAGAGAAAAACCGAATCCTCTTCAGTGCCGGAGCGGCCTGGAAAATTGCGCGGTGTCGTTCGCAAGGAGTTTTGCCCGACTGCGGGCGCCTGCCCCATGCCGATGCAGCCGTTGCAGCCAGTTTGATGAATGCGAGCACCGGCGGCCACCAGCGCGGCGAGTCGCCCGTCAGAGATCAGCATCTGCAACACCTGCCGCGAGGTTGGATTGACGTCGAACGAGATGCCGGATGCGACGGTCTTGCCGCGAACGATTTCGGCGGCAATGGCAAAATCGCGCCACCCCGGATTGGCCGATGATCCGATGTAGCTCTGGTAAATGTCCTTGCCCTCGATGTCGCGCACCTTGACGACGTTGCCAGGGCTCGATGGCGCGGCAATCAGCGGCTCAAGCTCCGACAAGTCGATTTCGTCCTCGTCATCGTAGCGGCAGCCGGAATCCGCCATGATCTCGCGCCAATCGCCTGCCCGGCCCTGGCGTTCCAGGAAGCGGCGGGTTTCCTGATCGGACGGAAAAACGTGGTCGTGGCGCCCAGCTCGGCACCCATGTTGGCGATGACGTGCCGATCCATGGCGCGCAGGCAATGCAGCCCCGGGCCGAAATACTCGATGATCTTACCAACCCCGCCGGAAACGCCGCGGCGCCGCAGCATTTCCAAAATCACGTCCTTGGCGCTTACCCAATCCGTGAGCTCGCCGGTTAGCCGCACGCCAAGGATCGCAGGCATCGTTGTCGGGAACGGGTCTCCGGACATGGCCAGCGCCACGTCCAGGCCCCCGGCGCCGATCGCCAGCATGCCGAGCGACCCGGCGGCGGGCGTATGGCTGTCAGAACCCAGCAACGATTTTCCGGGTGCTCCGAAGTGCTCCATGTGCACAACGTGGCTAATGCCGTTACCCGGCGGTGAATACCAGACGCCGAAACGCCGGCACGCGCTTTCCAGGAAGCGATGATCATCGGCGTTGAGATTGTCGACCTGCAAGAGATTGTGATCGATGTATTGCGCGCTAACTTCCGTGCTCACGCGCTCGAGACCGAGCGCTTCCAGGGTCAACATGACGAGAGTGCCGGTAGCGTCCTGGGTGAGCGTCTGGTCGATCTTGAGCGTGATCGGCGTACCCGCGCTCGGGGAACCGTCTGACAGATGGGCGGTGATCAGCTTTTGCGCGACGTTCAACGGCATCGAAATCAGCTCCGAAAAGAGCAGTTGATGCCCCTTTGCCCTGTCTCATCACATGTGTGGCGGCGCGCCAATATTCAACGCTCTCCTCATCGCCATCCCTAGCCTGGTCGCTACGTCCGCGTCACAGCATCCGGTGCCCGGGAAATGGCATAGATAGGTCAGGAACGATGGATTGTCCGTGTTCTATCATGTCAGCTTTGCACCCGGCCGCAACCGAATCCCGACGACCGCACCAGGTAATGACGAGAGCAAAACGCATGCTAGTCTCGCGCGGATTTCTGTTGCTGCCGAATAAGCCAGCGGCGCCGGTCGGGCCGCACGGGTCTCCACCGGCGCCGCCGCATTGAACATGCCTTGATGGTGGTTCAAGCCAATTGCCCCGTTGGAACGAGGCCAACGGCTGCAGCAATCGAGCCGCGGCGGTCTCGTACCTCTAAACCGTCGGAACCTCATCATGGACTGAGGCTCGCACCGGTGTACAATCTCAATTGTCATACGGCGCGTTTGTCCTCAGCCATTGGAAAGCTGACCGCATGTGGCGACAGGCTGGCGTCTGGAATGTGGTTGGAATTTGAGCGACACAATCTCCAGGGCCGTGAACCTATCTGATTGTCATTTTGCGTTCAAATCATTCTTGGGTCGGGAAAGCGAGCCAATAGGAAGCCCGCTGGTGCGTTTTTCTGGGAAGGCCGCTGTGTCGGTACCCCCCGTTTTCATCATCAATGCCAATCACGCGGCGAGGTCGATTAGCTGATCGATGAGCTTTGTGGCGAGCGTCTGCCAGCCATCGACCTTGCGCATGTTGATCTGCCCGGAAGCGAGCAGCGCCCAGAACAACATTGCGGCGGTGTCGGCCGATGGCAGCACGGTCTGCGTCTTGATCCTTCGCTTGAACTCCTCGTGCAGTCGCTCGATTGCATTCGTGGTGCGGGCACTGCGCCACTGGCTCGGCGGTAGACGGGTGAAGGTGAAGAGCCGGTCGCCGGCTTCCTCCAGGCTGTCGGCAACGGCACGGTGCTTAATCCTCCATTTGCGGATGAAGGCCTTGCGGCGCGCCTCGACCTCCTGACGCGTCGCGGCGTAGATCATGTCGTTATAATCCGCGGTGATCTCGTCATGCAGGCGCTCTGGCGCGTGGGCGAAAAGGTTCCTGTGCTTGTGGACCGTGCAGCGCTGCACCGGCACGCCGTCCCATACGGCTGCTATCGCCTTGTCGAGCCCAGGCGCGCCATCGACGATGAGAAACTCGGGCCGACGCAAGCCGCGCGTGATGAGATCGTCGAGGACGGTGCGCCAAGCCTCGGCGCTCTCCCCGCCCATGCTCTTGATCGCCAGCACTACCTTTTGGCCGTCCGCGCGCACACCGAGGACGACGAGCAGCGAGATGGAAGTCGCCTTGCGGTCGAGCCGCGCGCGCACCACCGTGCCGTCGAGAATGAGCCGTACAATCGGCTCTTCGGCCAGCGAGCGGGTGTTCCAGGCGTCCCAATCGCTCTTCACCTTGCGCCAGGTCCGGCTCACCGTGTCCTTGCCCACCGCACCGCCAAACAGAGCAGCGAGTGCACGGCGCACCCGGCGCGTGTTGGTGCCGGCCAGATAGGTGCTCGCGATCAGCGCGTCGGCAGCCAGCGTACGGCGCTGATAAGCCCGTAACGCTTGGCTCTTCCACTCCGTAGTCTTGCCCTCTGGGGTGTTCAGCCGGGCACGCGGTACCGCAATCTCGATCGGCCCGAAGGTCCCGGTCAACGACCGTGTCCGGCTTCCGTGGCGGTGGCCCGCAATGCCTGCTCTTCCTTCATTGCCGGCCATCTGGCTTCGACTGTAACGCGGGCGGCCAAGCACAGTGTCGAGTTCGCCGCGGA
>JBAUYV010000026.1:0-18477 GCA_049584975.1 Xanthobacteraceae bacterium
GCGCGGTCCCCCTCCCCCACTTGCGTGGGGGAGGATGAAAGAAACAGGATATAGTCGCGCCATGCGCACCCAAGTCGTCATCGTTGGCGCCGGCCCCGCGGGACTGCTGCTCGGGCAGCTCCTGCACAAGCACGGCATCGACAACATCATCCTCGAACGGCAAACCGCCGAGCACGTGCTCGGCCGCATCCGCGCCGGCGTGATCGAGCAGGGCACCATGGACCTGCTCGACGAAATCGGCGCCGGCGCCCGCATGCACGAAGAGGGCCTGGTGCATGACGGCGTGCAGATCTGCGTCGACGGTGTCCGGCACCGCATCTCATTCAAAGAGATGACCGGCAAGAGCGTGATGGTGTACGGCCAGACCGAGATCACCAAGGACCTCATGGACAGCCGCGCCGCCGCCGCGGCCCCCACGGTCTATTCGGCGCACGACGTCACCCTGCACGATGTGTTCGGCGACAAGCCGCGGGTGAGCTATCGCGCGGACGGCAAGGCGCACGAGATCGAATGCGACTTCGTCGCCGGCTGCGATGGGTTTCACGGCATCAGCCGCAAGAGCGTGCCGGCGCGCGCGATCAGCGCCCACGAGCGCGTCTATCCGCTCGGCTGGCTCGGCATTTTGTCCGACAGGCCGCCGGTGTCCGAGGAACTGATTTACGTTCATCACCCGCTCGGCTTCGCGCTCTGCTCCATGCGCACGCCGACGCGCAGCCGCTATTACATCCAGTGCAGCCTCGCCGAGCACATCGACGAGTGGCCGGACGAACGATTCTGGGAGGAACTGAAACCGCGGCTCGACGACGAGGCGCGCGAGCGGCTGGTCACCGGGCCGTCGATCGAGAAGAGCATCGCACCGCTGCGCAGCTTCGTGGCCGAGCCGATGCGCTTCGGCCGGCTGTTCCTCGCCGGCGACGCCGCCCACATCGTGCCGCCCACCGGCGCCAAGGGGCTTAACCTCGCGGCCAGCGACGTGCGCTATCTCGCCCAGGCGCTGGTGGAGCACTACGAGGAGAAATCGAACGCCGGCCTCGACCACTATTCGGAGCGCGCGCTGATGCGGGTGTGGAAGGCGGAGCGCTTTTCCTGGTGGATGACCATGACGCTGCACCGGATTTCCGACAATCCGTTCGATCAGAAATTGCAGCTTGCCGAACTCGATTATCTGTTCCGCTCCGGCGCCGCCGCAACCGCGTTCGCCGAGAATTATGTCGGCCTTCCGTATTGAAGCGTCTAGCTATCAGATGAAAGCGCTTGCGATATAGCGATAGCCCCGATAACGATCAGCGCATGATCTTCTTTCTCACCAGCCATTCGCTCTGGCTGTCCGGCTTCATCATCATCGGACTGGGCACCTTGCTGGCGACGCTCGGCCCGAGCGTGGTCCGCCACTTCGTGGCCCTGGATAAGCTCACCACCAACAACGAGATTGCCGGGTTCAAGTTCGCGACCGTGGGCGTTCTGTACGCGGTCTTGCTCGCCTTCGCCATCATCGTCGTGTGGCAAAAATATTCCGATGCGGAGACCACCGTCGCCCAGGAAGCGGGAGCCGCAGCCGCAATATTCCAGCTATCGTACGGCATCGACGAAAAACCTGGGATCGCGTTGCGGAGCGCGCTCAGCAACTATCTGACGCATGCCATCGCCGACGATTGGCCGGCCATGGAGCGGGTCGCACCGGGCGGAAGCCCATCGGCGCGGCAGGCCCTGGATGCGGTCTACACGCCGCTCCTGACGTTTCAATCGAACTCGCCGGTTGACGCCGCGGTGCTGGCGGAAATCCTGCATCAGGTTGATCAACTGACCCAGGCCCGGCGCGTGCGGCTGGTCCAGGCGGAAGGCGTCGTCCCGGGCGTGGTTTGGCTTATTCTGTTCGGCGGCGCCGTCGTCACGCTCGGTTTCACGTTCTTCTTCGGTGCCGAGAGCTTGCGGGCGCAGACCCTCATGACCGCGCTGCTCGCCATCCTCATGCTCTCCGAGCTGTTCATCATCGTCGCCATCGATCGGCCGTTTACAGGAAGCGTGCGGGTGGAACCATCGGCGCTCGAAGAAGTGCTCAAGGATTTCGGGCCCGAACCCAGCGGCAGCGCGCCGGCGATCGAGCCGCACCAAAACTAGCGGTGCCCGGCGGCGACGAAGGCCATGCGTCAATGGGCGCGAGCCGGCACGCGGCTATTTAGGTTACCGTTTGCTCGACCCTTGACACGGCATCGCAATGGGCTCTCCTCAAGCAGGAGCAAAGCCTCGTGGACAGGACGAACCTATCGACGCCCGCGCCCCGCGGTTTCGCCGTTCTCCTCGCGGGATGGCGATCGGTTTCGGTGCTGTGGTGGATGGCCGCAGCCTTCCTGGTTTGTTTGCTTCTTGCCGCGGCTGTGCTCGCGGTTTTCGGCGCCGGGGAGCGCGGCACGGTCCTCGCTCTGCGGCTGACCGCTCGGTGGTGCTTTGTCCTATTCTGGTTTGCTTACGCCGGCGGTCCGCTGGCCAAGCTCTGGAACTTGAATTTGTTCGCAGAGCTGGCGCGCCATGGACGCGAGTTCGGCCTCGCCTTCGCGTCGGCGCTTGCCGTTCATGTGGCGCTCATCCTCTGGCATTATCACATCGCGACGCCGCCCGACGGCGCGATGCTGTTCTTCTGGGTCGGGGTTTTCTGTGCCTATTTGCTGGCGCTTTTCTCCCTGCCGGGCGTGCGCGACGCGCTGGGCCCGCGCGCTTGGCGGATAATTCTCGCTCTGGCGCTGGAGTACATCGCACTGGTTTTCGCCGTCGACTTTATCTTCGATCCGCTGCAGGCGGCCGGCGTGGGCAAGTATCCGCTGTCCTACGTGCCGTTTGTTGTGATGCTTGTTGGCGGCGTGCTGCTGCGCATGGCTGCATTCGCGCGCACGAGCCTGGGGCGCGAACGCGCCGTCAGCTAGTCGACCTGCTCGCGATCAGTCCTAGGCCAAACTTTTTTTCTTCGCCCTCGCCTGCTCGGCGAGAAACCGCGAGAGCCGTTGACGCACGGCGTCTGCCGACTCCGGCGTCCATTTGCGCAAGCCCTCTCCGGTCTTCATGCCGAGTTTGCCGACCTTGACTCTTTCGCGCAGGATCGATGGCGCAGAGGCAGTGCGGTCGAGATGCTCGTACAGCACTTCGGCGATGTCGAGCGCGAGGTCGAGGCCGACGAGGTCCGATTGTTCCATCGGCCCGAGCACCGCCGTGCGCGCGCCGAAGCCCTCCTTGACCACCGTATCGATGGTCTCGGCATCGCAAACGCCGGCGGCGACGAGCGCAAACGCTTCCCGCTTCATGGCGTGCTGCAACCGGTTGCCGACGAAGCCCGGAACGTCGCGGCGCACGTGCACCGGAACCTTTCCGGCGTCGCGCAGCAGCTCCATCGTGGCACGCAGCACCGCGCCGCTGGTTTTTTCGTTCTGGATGACCTCGACCAGCGGAACCAGATGCGGCGGATTCCAGAAATGCGTCCCCACGACCCGCCCGCGATGTTTGAGATCGCGCCCGATCTCGGTCGAGGGAATGGCCGAACTGTTGCTGGCCAGGATCGTCTCGGGCGCGACCACGCTTTCGAGCTCGGCGAAGATGCGTTGCTTGAGCGGCAGCTTCTCGGGCGCCGCTTCGAATACGAACGTCGCGCCTTGCACCGCCGGCGCAAGTTTATCGTGCGCGGCGATGCGCTTCAGCAGCGCGGGATCGTCGCCGAGCAAATCGACGATCGCCTGCAGCCGCCGCGGCATCGACTCTCGGGTTTCCGCCTGCGGCTCGAACACGCCGACCTCATGCCCCGCCGCGGCGAGCAGATAAGCAATGCCGTGGCCCATCAGGCCACCGCCGATGACGCCGATTTTTTGTTTTGTTGGCGCGCTCATAGGTGCCTCGATGAAGAGCTACGGGAACTCACGGCAAGTTCACACGTTAAGCAATCGGATGTTTTAGTCATTGGCCGATCCGTAGAGGAGAATGGTCATGCCGCTTCTTTTGTGGGTTGCTTTCTGGTCTTGCATGATGGGTTCCGCGGCCGCTTTGGGCGAAACGCCGGAATCAAAGCGCAAAGAAGCGCCCGATCCCCGCAATCAGCCGGCCGTGTAGCCGCCATCCACATACATCACCTGCCCGGTGCAGAAATCGGACGCCGGCGACAGCAAGTAGACCGCCATTCCGACCAGGTCTTCCACTTCGCCAAGCCGCCCGAGCGGGATGCGCGAGAGCGACCGCGCGCGCGTCTGCTGGCCGAGTTCGTTGTCGCCATACATCCAGGCTGTGAGTTTCGAGCGGAAGACGGTAGGCGCGATCGCATTCACCGTGATCCCGTATTTGGCCCATTCGGTCGCCAGCACGCGGGTGAGCGAGTCGGTCGCGCCCTTCGAGGTGCAATAGCCCGTATAACCGGAAATATTGCCGTGGCGGCCGCGCACCGATGACATGAGCAGCACCTTGCCGCGCACCTTCTTGTCGATCCAATAGCTGCCGACGATTTTGGCCATGAACCAGATGCCGCGCACGTTGGCGTCCATCACCGCCTGCCAATCCTCGTAGGCAAGCTCGTGAATGAAGCCGGGCTTGTTCAAGCCCGACGCAACGACGAGCTGATCGACCCGGCCGAACGCGGCGAGCGCCGAGTCGAGCATGGCCTCCGCGTCCGCCTGGCTGTCCGGACGGCGCACCACGACCGCCGGCTCGCCGCCCAGTTCGCGCACCTCGCCCGCGACTTCGTCGAGTTCGGCCTTGTTGCCGGAGGCAAGCAGCACTTTGCCGCCGAGCGCGGTCAGCGCCAGCGCGGTAGCGCGGCCGAACGTTCCCGAGGCGCCAGTTATGATGGCGACCTTATCCTTGACGTCGAACAGCGAGAGCGGATTGCGCAGCGGCTCGGTGATCATTTGGTTTGTTCCTGTTTGCTTTCTCCTTCGTCATGCGCGGGCTTGACCCGCGCATCCATTCAGCGTCGCCGCTCGATGGATTGCCGGGTCAAGCCCGGCAATGACGAATGAAACAATTATCGCCCCGTCTCAAACCGAAACGCCTGCTTGGGATCAAGTACGGCGACGACGCGCAATGCGCAGCCTTCGCCCTCGGGCCAACGCCACGGGAATGCAAAGAACGTGCAGCGCTGTCCGGTGATCTTGTCGATCTCGCCGCCGATATTCTCGATGCCCGGAATGCCGTTGGTCATCATGATCTTGTGCGCCGGCTCCCAATAGGGGAAATCGTCGATGATGTGGCGGCCGGTTGCCGTCTTGTATTCGACGTCGAGATGCGGTTGCGCCGGACCGGGTCCGTGCGGGCCAAGGAACGTGCCGAGCGGATGATCGAGCGCCTGCACGTCGATGCCGACGAGTTTGACGCCGCGCTCCACAAGCCATTCGGCCGCGTCCTTGTAGAGGCCGGGCGAGTAGGCGAAATAATCCGGGTTGTCGCCGTAATTGCGATGGCTGCCGGTGTTGATCATCACGATATCGTTCTTCTGGATTTTCGGCTCGGCGTTTTCCAGGTCCTTCGGCGTGACGACGCCCCATTTGCCTTTCGGGATCGACACCGCGACGCCGGTGCCGAAGAACCGCCAGAGCGGATAGCCGGTCAGCGAGGGCTGATTCTCGGCCACATGGATCGGTGCGTCCATGTGGGTGCCGCGATGCATGATGCCTTCGAACTGCTGCACTAGAAGGCCGTCCTTGGAATGGAATTCGACGACCCGCACGTTCAGATTGGCGCGCGAGGGCCATTGCGGCATGCCGTGACCCCACGGATGACTGAGGTCGAACAGTTGCGGGCCTTCTTCGCTTTTCCCCGCGCCGCGTGGCGGTTTGCTGGCGGCTGAGGCTTTACGGTTCGCGCCGCCGGCTTCCAGGCGGCTTTTTCCCTTTGGGTCGAGCATGGCGACAAGGCGGATGACGCAAGCATCGCCCTCCTCCCATTTCCACGGAAAGCCCTGAAAGGTGCAGCGCTTGCCGGAAAGCTCGTCGAGTTCGCCGCCGACATTCTCGATCGTCGGAATGCTGGCCTCGAGCAGCGTCCGGTGCGCCGGATTCCATTCCGGAAAGTCCTCGATCGCCTCGCGCCTCGTGGCCTCTTTGTATTCCGGCAGCAAATATTTGATCTGCGGCCCGTTGCGGTGCGGTCCGAGCGAGGTCGCCAGCGGATGGTCCACGCACGCCGTGTCGACGCCGACCATTTTGACCCGTTTTTTGACCAGCCAGGCCGCGGCGTGTTTGCTCAAGCCCGGCGCATAGCCGAAATATTCCTTGCTGTCGGAATATTTGCGGTGCCAGCCGGTATTGATGAGGACAATATCGCCGCTTTTGATCTGCGGCTTGGCACGCTCGAGATCGGAAGGCTCAATCAGTTGCCACTTGTGCTTTGGTATTGAAAGGACCACTCCGGTACCGAAGAACCGGTCGAGCGGCAATTGGCCCACCGGCGCCGCGCCCGGAACGAGATGGATTGGCGCGTTGACGTGAGTTGAGGTGTGAAAAATCGTCGTGATCTTGTGGGTCATCACGCCTTGCTTGGCGTGATGGGTGATGCGTTCGAGCTTGATCTCCTCGTAGCCCGGAAAGATCGGCGTATACATTCCCCAGCGGTGGCTAAGCTCAAACAATTCGAGCCCGGTCACCGGATCGACAACGGCCGGCATTTCGCACCCTCACTCCTGTGCGGCTGAGATCGCCGCCCATATTGGCCGCCATTGTATTGCAATTTGGACCGGCTATGTCACGATCCAATCGCGCCGTCTGAGCGCACCGCACAGATGCCGAAACGGCACGGCGGAATTCAACGGGAGGAATCGCCATGCGTCACCGCGCAGGCTTGGTGTTGTCAGCTGCGGCTATCCTCGGAGCCGTGGTCGCGGCGATCTTTGCGACCGCGGGCAGACAGGCCCAAGCGGACGACCCCAACAGCGCCCCCAACCCGTATCACGTCGTCAACGACTGGGCGAAACTGCCGGAAGGGCGGCACTGGGGCATGGCGATCGGCGTCGCTATCGACCGCGACGGCACGAGCGTATGGGTGTTCGACCGCTGCGGCGGCAAATCCTGCGACGGCTCGAATATCGCGCCGATCCAAAAATTCGACTCAACCGGCCGGCTGGTCGTGAGCTTCGGCTCCGGTCTGTTCAGTTGGCCGCACGGTCTATTCGCCGCTTCGGACGGAACCCTGTGGGTTACGGACGGCAAGCTTCAAACTGTCCAGCACTTCGCACCGGATGGACGGTCGCTGATGACGCTTGGCAAACCCGGCGTCGCCGGCGACGGTCCCGACACATTTAATTCGCCGTCCGGCGTTCTTGTCGCTCCCAACGGCGACATCTTTGTTGCCGACGGCCACGGCGATTATCCGGTGCCGCATACCAACGACCGCATGGTCAAGCTTTCAAAGAACGGGAAATTCATCAAAGCGTGGGGGCACCATGGATCGGCACAAGGCGACTTCGACGTGCCCCATGGCCTTGCCATGGATTCCGCGGGCCGGATCTTCGTCGCCGACCGGGCCAACAACCGCATCCAGATTTTCAATCAAGACGGAAAATTCTTGGCCGAGTGGAAGCAGTTCGGCCGGCCAAGCGGTATCTCCATCCGTAACGACATTCTCTATGTGGGCGACTCCCAGTCGGACGACAAAACAAATCCACCCTTCCGCCAGGGCATCCGCATCGGCAGCGTCAAGGACGGCAAGGTAACGGCCTACATCCCGCCCGTAGACCCAAAGATCTCGATGCCGGAAGGTGTCGCCGCCGATAAGGATGGCAACATATTCGGCGGCTTCTCCACCGGCATGGATTTCAAGAAGTTCGCCAAGAATTAACGGCCTAAGTTCCCGCTCGGTCGAAGCGACACGCGCATCTGTTAGGTGCGGTGCGCCGTTTGCTGTACAATTTTACAGGCCTGATACGGCAGAGCCCGGGCTGAAAAAGCGGCGGGCCGACACCATATTGATGCGCTCCTGCGTGAACAGCGCATCGTTCGAAACGGCGAGAAAAGCGATGACGGATTTGCGGCGTTGGCTGGTGCTGTGCGTTGTACTGATGGGCACGTTCATGGCGGTCCTCGACGTCGCCATCGTCAATGTCGCCATACCGTCGATCCGCGCCGATCTCAACGCCAGTTACGGCGAGATCGAGTTCATCGTGTCCGCCTACACGCTGACCTATGCGTGTCTGCTCGTCACCGGCGGCCGGCTCGGCGACAATTACGGCCGCAAGATTCTGTTCATCCTCGGGCTTGTGGTGTTCGCCGCGGCGTCGGCGGCGTGCGGTCTGGCGCCAACCAGCACGGTGCTGATCATCGCCCGCGCCGTGCAGGGCGTCGGCGGCGCGCTGATGTATCCGCAAGTGCTTGCCATCATCCAGGTGAACTTTGGCGGCGACGAGCGCGCGAAGGCACTCGGCATTTTCGGCTCGGTGATCGGCATCGCCGCCGTGGCCGGGCAGATCCTTGGCGGCAGCATCATCGCTCTCGACATCTGGCACCTTGAATGGCGGCCGATCTTTCTCGTCAACGTACCGTTGGCGCTTGGGACCATCGTCGGCGCCATCTTCATCCTGCCGAAGGACGAACACACCGACACGGTCGGCCTCGATTGGGGCGGTGTCGCGCTGATCACCACGGCGCTGCTGTTCCTTATCGTGCCGCTGCTCGAAGGCCGCGAACTTGGCTGGCCGGCGTGGATGATCGTTTCTCTGCTCGCTGCGTTTCCACTGTTTGCATTGTTTGTTTGGTATGAACGTCGCTTCGCGCGCCTTGGCGGTAGAGCGCTCGTGCGCATGGAGCTGTTCGCCTGCAAGAGCTTCGCCTACGGCGTACCGATCGCGGCGCTGTTCATGGCCTCCTACGCCGGCTTTCTGTTCGTGCTTGCGCTCTATCTGCAGGTCGGGCTGCATTTCTCAGCGCTGCAGTCCGGCCTGACCTATACGCCCACGGCGATCGGCTTCTTCATCACCTCGCTTGCGGCGCCGCGGCTCATACCTCTGCTCGGGCGTTGGGTGCTGACGGTCGGCTACGGCACCGCCGCCTTCGGCCTTGCCGCTACCGCCACGACCGCATTCTCCGCCGGCGCACGGCTGCACGGCTTCGAGCTCGCGCCCTCGCTGTTCATCGTCGGCCTAGGCAACGGACTTGGGCTCAGCCCGCTCGTTGGTACGGTGATTGCGGGCCTCGCGCCGCAGGAGGCCGGCGCCGGAGCCGGCGTGGTGACGACGACACTGCAGGTCGGCAACGCCTTGGGCGTCGCCATCGTCGGCCTGCTGTTCTTCACGCTGGTAGGAAGCGCCGAGCCGGGCGCGGCGTACGCGGATGCGTTCGCCGCCACCATACCGGTGTGCAGCGCCCTGCTGCTGCTCGCCGCCTTCCTGGTCCGCCGCCTGCCGCGGACGCCGTTCGAGGTCAGCAACGCGCTGGTCGAGCGGTTGCCAGGATGGAGCGCGGGCTTCGCCTATTCGATGTTCCTGATGACCGGAGGCCGTTTGGGGGACCGCCTGGTCAACGATCTGGTGGCCCACACCATCGAGCGCCGGCTGCAGCGCGTGCACGAAGCGCCGCAGGCGGTCGGCGAATTCCTCGCCTTCCATTTCCGCGGCGCCGAGGCCGATCTGGCTTGGCTGCATTATCTCATGCGCGAGGCGCTGGTCTTCGGCAATCGGCCGGTACCGCAGGAGCATGAGCGCCAAGAGGCGGTATCGCTTCAGGTGCAGGAAATCCGCGATCGGCAGGCGGCGGGCTTGCTGCCCGCCGATCTCGATCCAGGTCACCTGCGGCTGTTGGGCTTTGCCTTGATCAACTATCCGCGGATGTTGCCGCAGATCACCCGCATGACCACCGGCATGACCCCCGACAGCCCCGGCTTTGCGGCCCGCTGGGAGGCACTGTTGCGCGAGGTCGGTTCCTGGATCGAAGAGGCCGCGCGGCGCAAGAAAATTACCGCCGCCGAGTAGTTTACGGCGCCGTTAAGCACGCCTTGCGGTGCCGCCCGCGTCAAGTTGCAGGTCCCTGGCCTCGCCGGTATGTATACGCGCCTTTTACCGACGGCCCCGCAATTGCGTTGTTGGCCGGCGCATCGCCGGAACTGAAAACGGCTAATCATCGCCATGGCCCGTCTCGTCATGAAGTTTGGCGGAACGTCGGTCGCCGACATCGACCGCATCCGCAACGCCGCGCGTCACGTCAAACGCGAGGTCGACGCTGGCCATGAGGTCGCGGTCGTGGTCTCCGCCATGGCGGGTGTGACCAATCAGCTTGTGGCCTGGTGCGAGACGGCGAGCCGTTTGTTCGATGCACGCGAATACGACGCTGTCGTCGCTACCGGCGAGGAAGTCACGGCGGGACTGCTCGCTATCGTGCTGCAGGACCTCGGCGTTAACGCCCGCTCGTGGCAGGGCTGGCAACTTCCGATCCAGACCTCGAACGTCCATAGCTCGGCGCGAATTCTGGACGTCAACGGCGAAGAGCTGATCCGGCGGTTCAAAGAACGCAACGAGGTCGCCGTCGTCGCCGGGTTTCAGGGCGTACACATGGAAACCAACCGTATAACTACGCTTGGACGCGGGGGCTCGGATACCTCGGCGGTGGCGGTGGCAAGCGCCATCCGCGCCGACCGATGTGACATCTACACGGACGTCGACGGCGTCTATACGAGCGATCCGCGCGTGGTGCCGCGCGCGAAAAGGCTCGGCAAGATCGCGTTTGAGGAAATGCTGGAACTTGCTTCCCAGGGCGCCAAGGTCATGCAGGTGCGCTCGGTTGAACTTGGCATGATGCACAATGTGCGCATTTTTGTCCGTTCCAGCTTCGACCGGCCCGAGGACATCGACCCGCACGGCAATCCTCCCGGCACCCTTATCTGTGACGAGGCAGAGATCATGGAACAAGAAGTCGTCACCGGCATCGCTTTCTCCCGCGACGAGGCGCAAATCTCCATCCGGCAAGTGCAAGACAAACCCGGCGTGGCCGCGGCCATTTTCGGCCCGCTCGCCGAAGCCGCCATCAACGTCGACATGATCGTGCAGAATGTGTCTGCGGACGGCAAAACCACTGACCTGACCTTTACGGTGCCGGCCGCGGACTACCAGCGCTCGCTCGACACTATTGCCAGGGCCAAGCAGGCGATCGGCTACACCCGCCTCGACGGCGCGACCGATGTGGCGAAAATCTCCGTGATCGGCATCGGCATGCGCAGCCACGCAGGCGTTGCCGCAAAGGCCTTCCGGGCGCTGGCCGACCGCGGCATCAACATCCGCGCCATTACCACCTCGGAGATCAAGTTTTCGCTGTTGGTCGACGCGGCATTTACCGAGTTAGCGGTGCGCACGCTGCACTCGCTGTATGGTCTCGATAAAGCGACGTGACACATGTTTTCGGCCCTATCGCTTCGCGGCGCAGCGAAGCGGAGAATTAGAATACTTTCAAAAAAGACGTAATTACGCTGCAGCGCACAATAACCGCGCGTCATCTATTTGTCTTTGGCTTGCGGTTTGCATGTTGCATTCGATATAGGCTGGAGGATGGTCGCTGCGGGCCCGGGGCCTCGGCGAATTCCTCTTCGATCAGGCCGGCGCGAAGCGGGCATCGCACCGGTCTCAACAGAGCCCGAGGGACCTCACGCCATGCGTGGCGCGCTTGGCGGTCCGCGCGTGCTGTTGCGTCGGCTTCGCGAAGTAATGGCGGAGCCGGTCAGCGCGCAGGAACGCCTTGACAAGATCGTGGTGTTAATCGCCGCCAACATGGTTGCGGAGGTCTGCTCCGTCTATGTGTTGCGCAGTGATGCTACCCTCGAACTCTACGCCACCGAAGGCCTCAAGCGGGAAGCCGTGCACCAAACGGTGATGCGCTCGGACGAAGGCCTCGTCGGCCTGGTGTCGAGCCAGGCAAGCGCGATCAACCTGTCGAACGCGCAGGCCCATCCGGCCTTCTCCTACCGGCCGGAAACCGGCGAGGAGATCTACCACTCGTTTATGGGCGTGCCGGTCCTGCGCGCCGGCAACACGCTCGGCGTGCTGGTCGTGCAGAACCGGGCGCGGCGCACCTACTCGGAAGAAGAAGTCGAGGCGCTGCAGACCACCGCCATGGTGCTCGCCGAGATGATTGCCTCCGGCGAGCTGTCGCGTCCGGGCGATCAATTGGCCGCACGCAGTTCGGTCCATATGAAGGGAGCGGCGCTGAGCGAAGGCATCGCGCTCGGGCACGTAGTGCTGCACGAACCTCGCGTCATCGTCACCAACTACATCGCCGACGACGTCCCCAAGGAGTTGAAGCACCTCTCCACCGCCGTCGAAACGCTCCGCTCCAGTCTCGATGAATTGCTCGAACACGGCGACGTGGTCGAAGCCGGCGAGCATCGCGACGTGCTCGAAGCCTATCGGATGTTCGCCTACGACCGCGGCTGGGTTCACAAGCTCGAAGAAGCGGTGATGACCGGGCTGACCGCCGAAGCCGCGGTCGAACGGGTGCAATCCGACACACGCGCGCGCATGCTGCGCCAGACCGATCCATTCCTGCGCGAGCGCCTGCACGACCTCGACGATCTCGCCAATCGCCTGATGCGTCAGTTGACCGGCCGCGACCACGCGCCGTCGCGCGAGAGCCTGCCCGAGAATGCGATCGTGGTTGCCCGCGCTATGGGCCCGGCGGCGCTGCTCGACTACGACCGCAAGCGGCTGCGCGGCCTCATTCTCGAGGAAGGCGGCATGCACTCACACGTGGCCATCGTGGCGCGGGCGCTCGGCATCCCCGCGGTCGGCGAGGTCGAAAACGCTACCGGCCTCGTCGATCAGGGCGACGCGATCATCGTCGACGGCTCGACTGGGGATTTGCATGTCCGGCCGCTGCCCGACATGGAGGCGGCCTATGTCGAGCGCGTACGCCTGCGGGCGCGACGGCAGCAACAATATCAGGCGCTGCGCGATCGGCCCTGCGTCACCAAGGACGGCGAAGTCATAAGCCTGATGCTCAACGCCGGCCTGACTGTCGACCTGCCGCACCTCGCCGATACCGGCGCCGCCGGCATCGGTCTGTTCCGCACCGAACTGCAATTCATGGTCGCGCAGAACTTTCCGCGCACCAGCGAGCAATATACGCTCTATCGCGCCGTCATGGATGCGGCCGGCGACAAGCCTGTGGTCTTCCGCACCCTCGACATCGGCGGCGACAAAGTGCTGCCCTACATGCGCAACGTCGAGGAGGAGAATCCGGCGCTCGGCTGGCGCGCGATTCGGCTTGGACTGGACCGGCCCGGGCTCCTGCGGTCGCAACTGCGCGCGCTGTTGCGAGCGGCCGGCAGCCGTGCGCTGAAGATCATGTTTCCCATGGTGGCTACCGTGCAGGAATTCGAGCAGGCCCGCGAGCTGGTCGAACGCGAGCTGACGCATCTGCGCCGTCACGGTCACAAGCTGCCCGACGAAGTCCAGGTCGGCAGCATGGTGGAGGTCCCTTCCCTGCTCTATCAGCTCGACGAGTTGCTCGAACGCGCCGATTTCCTCTCGGTCGGCTCGAACGATCTGGTGCAATTCCTCTATGCGATCGACCGCGGCAACCCACGGGTTTCCGGGCGGTTCGATGCGCTGTCGGCGCCGGTGCTGCGAGCGCTCAAGGACATCGCCGACAAGGGCCGCGCCCACCACAAGCCGGTGACCCTGTGCGGGGAGATGGCCTCGCAGCCGATCGGCGCCATCGCCCTTGCGGCGATCGGCTACCGCGCGATGTCCCTGACCCCGTCCGCCGTCGGGCCGGTCAAGGCGGCGCTGCTTGACCTGGATTGCCGGAAGGCAGCCGAATTCCTGTCTCCGCTGATCGCAAGATCGAACGGCAGCAAGCCGATCCGCGCTCATCTCCAAGAATTTGCCGCCGAGCATGGCTTGCAGATTTAGATTAAGAGCAGATTTAGATTAAGACATGGATGCTTGGCACGAGGCTAGTGGTCCGATTCTAACATTCGCATCCGGGTTCGGCAGGCTATCATGCGAATGTTAGAATCGAAGGACCGCTGGCAAATATAAGTGCTAGTAGAGCTTTGGATTTGACATTCACTTCACGAGTTCACGGCTAGGTGGGTAGCGAATGTCAAATCCGCTCCACTAGGTGACGATTCGCAAGAAATGCTGCCTGATCAAAAACTCAACGCGCTGGTCGTCCGCCATGCGGCACTGCAGCGCGACCTGGCGTCGGCCCTGCCGACCGAGACCTACGTGAAGCTCTCGCGCGAATTCGCCGAGCTCTCCCCCGTTGTGGAAGCCGTGAAGTCGTATCGGGCCGCGCAAAGCGAGCTCGATGGGCTCACGAGCCTGATCGCGGATCCTTCAACCGATTCCGAGATGCGCTCCATCGCCGAGGCGGAAAAGCCCGAGCTTGAGGCGCGCCGCGCCGAGCTCGAACACCGCTTGCGGCTCGCGCTCATTCCCAAAGACGCCATGGACGACCGCAACGTCATTCTCGAAATCAGAGCCGGGACCGGTGGCGACGAGGCGTCTTTGTTCGCGGGCGATTTGTTCCGCATGTACGAGCGCTACGCCGCCAAGCAGGGATGGAAAGTCGAAATCGTGACCATGAGCGAAGGCTCCATGGGTGGCTTCAAGGAAATCATCGCTGAAGTCCGCGGCCGCGGCGCCTTCGCCAAGCTCAAATACGAATCGGGCGTGCACCGCGTGCAGCGTGTCCCCGACACCGAAGCGTCCGGGCGCATCCATACTTCGACCGCCACCGTCGCGGTACTGCCTGAGGCGCAAGACCTCGACGTTGCCATCAATGAGGCCGATCTGCGCATCGACACGCTGCGCTCCGGCGGCGCCGGCGGCCAGCACGTCAACAAGACGGAATCGGCGGTGCGCATCACGCACATTCCGTCCGGCATCGTCGTCATGATGCAGGAGGATCGCTCGCAGCACCGCAACCGCGCCAAAGCCATGGCTGTGCTGCGCACGCGGCTTTACGATTTCGAGCGACAGAAGCAGGACGCCGCCCGTGCCGCTACGCGCCGCGGCCAAGTCGGCACCGGCGACCGCTCCGAACGCATCCGCACCTATAATTTTCCGCAAGGTCGCGTGTCGGATCACCGCATCAATCTTACGCTGCACAAACTGCCGCAGATTTTGGAGGGCGAAGCCCTGGGCGAGATCATCGACGCGTTGGTCGCCGAAAATCAGGCCGCGCTGCTGGCAGCCGAGGAGGTTGAGTGATGGCGTTCAACGCCCACGCGGATGCAGCAACAGCCGTTGCGAGTCCTGGCAACGGGACAGCACTTACGGTCGGAGACGCGCGGCGGGCCTGGGCGAAGAAATTTCGCTCAAGCGGCATCGACTCACCCGAACTCGACGCCCGCATTCTCGTCGGTCATGGTCTTGGCCTCGATCACGCCGCCCTTGCGGCGGCCGAAGCTCGCCGGCTCAGCGTTGACGAAGAAACCGCCATCGCGGCTTTGATGGAGCGGCGGCTCGCGCGCGAGCCCGTTGCCCGCATCCTCGGCTGGAAGGAATTTTGGAGCCTGAAGCTCCGCATCGACGCGGCGACGCTGGTGCCGAGGCCGGAGACCGAAACGGTCGTGGAGGCTGCGCTCGCCGCGATCGAAGCGCGTGGCGCGCGCGCGCAAACGCTCCGCATCGCCGACCTTGGCACCGGTTCTGGCGCGATCCTCCTGGCCCTTCTTTCTGAATTGCCGAACGCGCTCGGCCTGGGCAGCGACGTGAGCTCCGCCGCGCTTTTGGTCGCCCGTGACAATGCCCGCCGCCTCGGATTGACGCGCGCGCACTTCGTAGCCTGCGACATGGCGGCGGCCTTGGGCGCACCATTCGACGTCATCGTTTGCAATCCGCCATACATCGCGTCCGGCGAGATCGCGGCGCTCGCTCCCGAAGTGCGCGATTTTGATCCGCGCGGTGCACTCGACGGCGGACCTGATGGGCTCGACTTCTATCGCGCGATTGCGGCGTCGGCCCCTGCCTTACTTGCGCCCCAGGGCATGTTGGTCGTCGAACTGGGAGCCGGCCAGGCACAACCGGTCGCCGCGCTCTTTGCCGCCGCGGGGCTTGTATCATTGCCGCCACGCCCCGATCTTAGGAACGTCCCGCGCGCGTTGGTCGCCCAGAGGGCATGAGCGCGGAGCATTGGACCCCGGCAAAAAAGCGCTTGGAATATCGCGCGGAACCGACTAGCTTGCGGGCACGGAATCGGCCCGATATGAGGGTGCGGCGTTGCCTTAAACACCCGGAGCATTGCTCCCAGAGGTTGGCGGCGCAGGCCAGGCAGATAGCTGGATAGCAAGGCCGGATCGGACGGCAGACGGGATCGCCAGATTCAGACCGAGAAGTTTCATCGGTAAAGCGCGCGCCTCGGTGAGGATTAGCCGCGCGCATGAAAGGGTGCTCGACACCGCGGCATCGTCGTCGGTGAGAGCCGGAGCAAGGATTCGTGAGCCTGCAACTGAGTTCGCACCGAAGCGACCCTAAGCGAGCGCTGTGGTTTATGCCGTTATGGATAACGATGGATTTGCGGCATCTGGCTGCGCGCACGTGGCGGGGCACCGCGTGTTAATCGTAACCGAGACTTCGCTGAGAAGCGCCGGCATTCGCGCCGGCGCAAACGATGGGGGTTGGCAGAAAAGCAAACCATGAGAAACGGACAGAACAACAAGCGCATGCGGGGTCGCAACCGCAAAGGTGGTGGCCATCACCAAAACCCATTGTCACGCATGTATGAGTCCAATGGCCAGGACGTGAAAATTCGAGGCACCGCGTCCCACATTGCCGAGAAGTACTTGCAGCTGGCCCGCGACGCGCAGAGTTCCGGCGATACGATCGCCTCCGAAAACTATTACCAGCACGCCGAACATTATTTCCGTTTGATCGCCGCCGCGCAGGAACAGTTTCGCCAGAGCCAGCCGTATTTCCAGCCGCAGCCGGGCGACATGCGCAGCAATTCTCCCGACGACTCGTTCGACGACGGAGACGACGAGCAACCGCATGTCAGCGGCGAGCCGTTCGCGCCGCGCGAGCCGCAGTCCTTCTATCCGCGCGAGCCGCAGCAACCGCAGCCCCAACCACAGCCCCCGCCCCAGCACTTTCAGCCGCGCCCACAGCACACCCCGCAGGGGAATGACGAAGAGGTGGAACGCCTTCCGTCGTTCATCACCGGCGGTCAGCCCACGCAGCAGCCGCCACAAGCCCAAGGACCGACGAATTCCAACGGCTACGATGGACAGTCCGATCGTTTTCCGCTGCATCGGCGCCGCCGCCGTCATCGCGGCCCGCGCGAGCACGGCGGCGATAACGATTCGCCGACAACTTCAGGGCCGCGCTCGATCGACGATTAGAGCATGACCAATACCGGGGCGCGGCCAAGAGCCGCGCTTCCGAGATCAATAATCTCGAGTCTTAAGACCGGAGTTTGCCGCTTCAGCGCCGGAGTGGCATTGCGGCGCTCAGCGTCCATGCGGCGCCTTGGCCAGACGCACCAGGAACCAGATCGGAACGACGATCACGGCTCCGAGCAGGAAATAACGCCAGAGCCAGCGCACCGCATCGAAGCCCAAGTTCCAGATGTGCGCGATGAGGCGGCGCACCGATTCGATGACATTCCAGGGATCAAGGCCGATCGCGGCGAGGATCACGCCGACAAGGATCGACAGCAGGATCAGCCGGCCGATGACCGCCAAAGGCGGTCCGCCTAAGAAACGCTGGACGTAGGGGTGCCCGTATTCTTCCGCCATCGAAGCCTCCCGCTCGCGTCAATTAAGAACTTGTGCGGCCCGACGCAAGCTGGACCTTCGCCTCCGGTCCCGCCCGGGATGGCGTTGCCTCAGCTTCGCAAGTGGCGCTAAGTTGCCTCCGCCCAACGCGGATTTCGCGGCTCCCGAAGAGGATTGCCATGGCCAAGGTCGAAGATCGCGCGCCCGCCTCGGCGGCGACCCTCAACGACGACATCGGGGAGGAAACGCGGCTTCGCATGTACCGCATGCAGGTCGAAATCCGCGAGGCCGAGCAGCGCGCGTTCGATCTGTTTCTGCAAAATCTGGTCAAGGGCACGAGCCACCTTTCGCTCGGCCAGGAGGCGATCGCGACCGGCTTCGCCGCCGCCATGAAGCCCGGCGATCTGTCGTTCTGCACCTATCGGGGCCACGCCCACACGCTCGCCCGCGGCGTGCCGATCGAGAAAGTGTTGGGCGAGCTGATGCAGCGCGACAACGGCCTGATGCGCGGCAAGGGCGGCTCGATGCATCTGACCTCCGTGGAGCACGGGGTGATGGGCTCCTATGCGATTATCGGCGCGCATCTGCCAATCGCTTGCGGCGCAGCCTGGCGCGCGCAGTACAAGGGCCAGACCGATGTCTCGGTCTGTTTCTTCGGCGACGGCACCACAAATATCGGGGCCTTTCACGAGGCGTTGAATTTCGCCGCGGTGTGGAAGCTGCCCGTCATTTTCATCTGCGAGAACAATCTCTACATGGAATATACGCCAATCGGCGACGTGACCGCCGTCGCGCATCCCGCCGCCGACCGCGCCG